>JAGLMD010000059.1 GCA_023140175.1 Nanobdellota archaeon
AGAATATGATTTATTAAATTTGTTAATGTTTCTCTATTCTTTCTTAATGGATTTTTTCTCAACTACTTTCTTTGTCTCTATTTTCTTCTCTTCAACTATCTCTGCTTCTTTTACCTGCTGTTCTGTTTTTTTAGCTGCTTTCTTTTTCACTGTTTTCTCGGACTCTTTTGTTGTTTCTGCTGCTTTCTTTTCTCTTTTCTGCTTCTTTGGTTTTTCTGCAGCTTTCTTTGGCTTAGTTTCCCATACAGTTAATTTAAGTTTCTCGAATTCTGCTTTGACTTCTTCATGTGAAGCATTTTTTTTAATCTTGATTTTTTTAGAAGATGGCTCCAGATGCATTATATTGCATTTTTTCCTTCTTACATTGCCATCTATTAATACATAATTATCATCCAGAATATCAACAATAACAGCTTCTCTGCCAGCATCCCTTCCTGCCAGCTTAATACATATTGTTCCTATTTCATACATCATTTTGTTTCTCCAATCTCTTTAGTCAAGATAGTGTTGCCATCTATCCAAGAGATTTTACTTTTTCTTTTAATAAAACTCTAGCGCATTTAGAGCAAAGAACACCGCCATATGGCCTTTGCGGCCTTTTCCTTGTTTTAGGGATGTTCTGCATTTTTCTGGGCCTTTCTCTAGCTATTCCTTTCAAAACAGCACCACAGCCACCGCATTTAGCTGGACTGGGCTTTCTTCTCTTATAGTGAGTCACTACTCTTCCCCCAGGTACCTTTACTTTAATCCTTCTTAATGACCTTGACCTTAATGCTCTTCTTACCATTTTTTACCTATTCTTGGGATTATAATTTGATTTATAAAAGTTTAGTTTTAATTTAGTTCTAATATACTTTCAATGTTTTTCTTAGGGTCATGCTGGATATTATTGAAAGGATGATGTATGTTCCCAACCATCCCCAATTGAGTATAGGCAGGATTACCTTTTTTTTGTTATTGATGGATATGGATTTAAGATTACTGTTCTTTATCGGTTCTTCTATTTTAGCATATTTTTGCTCATTTGTTATTAAGACATCCTTGAAAAATATCCTATCACCATATTCAAGTTTAAGGCTATTTCCTTCAATATACTTCCCCTCTTTTCCCTTGAGTGTGAAGACTGCCTTATCATTGATTATCTCTTGCATAGGATCTCCAATGACTTCAATACCTTGGGGTGTAGTTATTGTTGCAGCCCCCATAGATGCCTTTTCAAAGTTTAATGTAATTTGGAACTGTTCTTCAGGTAAAATAGGCTCAAATGCATAGTGTGCATTCATCCATGAGAATATGAGTATAATTGGTATGAATGTATAGAATGTGGATTTGAATGACTGACCCATATATTTCATATTTGACTGCATTGCTTTTTTCTGTACTTTCATCATCTCTTCAGGATGGTCTCTAAGTTCTTTCATCTCATTCTGGAGCTCTTTCATCTCAGTCTTCAGGCTTTTCATAAGGTTCTGATTGGTTGTGAACTTATAGATGACAGTAATAATAACTGATACAAGAAGTGACACAATAGATACTGCCAAAAAAGGATGCAAACTAAGTAAGGGATTGAATACCGGGTCAAGTAATTTTTCAAATACCATTTTCTTTTTTAAATATGGTTGATTATGGATTATCCACCCATGAACTTTCTCATCATTGGATTCATGTCCATCATATGCTGTTTGGCAATCTCTTCATATAGCCTATAGATTATCATAACTGCAAGAAGAATGCCTGTACCCCTTGAGAGGGCCCCTGTAAGGTCTGCAAAAGCAGCTAAAAAGCCGACTGTTGCACCACCCATGATTGTAAGCGGCCATATATATCTGTTTAGGATGCTTTCCAAAACCCTGCGATCACGCCTAAATCCGGGAATCTGTAATCCTGAAGACATCATCTGCTGCGCTTGTGACTTTGCATCCATACCAGATGTCTGCACCCAAAACATTGAGAAAACAACAGCACCCACGACCATAAATGAGATATAGACCAATGACTGTATATATGGTTCAGAACCGAAAAATAATGTTTTCTGTTCTATGATTGTTCTTATTATATTTGGGGACTGCAGCCAATATAGGAATCCCCCAGTTATCTGGCCTGTTGTCTCTGCGAATGTTCCAAAGGTATTAGGACCGATCCAGTTTTGCAGTAAACGGCCCCATAGCTGGAGGTTAGCAATCAACGCAGCTACCAAAATAACAGGTATATTTGATGTATAGATAAAGCTTAAAGGCCACCTTATTCCTTGTCCCCTGATTCTGCCAAAGGATAGGGGGATTTCAACTTTCATAGCTTGTACATATACCACAATCATGAAAACAAGAACTGTGGAAACTAATGCTGCTAACTTTATCCCTGCTGTTGTTGGATCTCCTGCAGCCAATGCCTGAAAAAGGGCTGGAATTGCACCTGCTGAATATGTAATCCCTTCCAAGCCAGCTGGACCAGGAAGCCAATTGAATGCCTGGATAAATATTGATTGGGATACACCAGCGGCAATGAATAAGCTGATTCCTGAGCCAAAGCCCCATTTTGAGACCACTTCATCCATGAATAGGATCATAATGCCTCCAAGTATAAGCTGGAATATTAATACTAATTGTAATTGAAAGAATAATGCAGGAGCAGAGTCTGCTAAACCAGGAGGAGGAGCCAAACCACCCATAAATACGTAGATTGCTGCTTCAAATAGAATGAAAAATAAAGCCAATAATTTTTGCACTCCCTGAAAAAGCCTCTTTCCATCAGGGGATGTTAAATCAAACTTTAATATACTGGATCCATTCAGTAATTGCAATACAATAGAAGCAGTAACAATGGGGCCAATACCAAGAGAAATTATTGAACCAAAACTTGCACCCAGTATGATTGATAAATAATCAAATCTTTGGAGGGCATTTTCGCCAAGGCCGAATAAAGGCAGCATCCCCAGAATGAAATAGATTATCAGGGTGATTAAGGTCCATTTAAGCTTCTCTTTGAAAGAGAGTTTTTTTTGTGTTGGTCCTGCAACCTCTGGCAGATTAAATACAATCTCTTTGAAGAGGGACATTTTTATTCAGATTCCTCTTTTTTGGTTATTATCTCTCCTCCCTTCTCCTGCACTTTCACAATCGCTTTTTTTGAGGCAGCATCAACTATAATCTTCAACTTATTTGATACCCTTCCTTTGCCGAGCAGTTTATTATATCCAATTGAGGGGAGATTTATTATAAACATGTCACCTTCTTTATTCACTTTTTTTTCTATCAGTAATTTACTCAGTTTCTTTTCTAATTCATCCAGATTTATTGGTTTAACTTCTTTTTTTATTCCTTTCTTTTTAAAATTATACTTTCCAAAGTACTTTGATTTCCATATAACTGGCTTCTTGGCATCTCCCCTCTTTCCAGTGCCGGCCATTCCAGAGCCACCTTTGTTTCCTTTTCCACGATGTTTTTTCATTGCACCCCAGCCATGAGTACAAGAACCGCGCTGCCTGGAGTTTTTCTTTCTTTTTATTGATGTCATATTAAATCATTCTTCTGATAAGATCATTAATTTTTTCTCTACGGTTGCCTAATGCTCCGCCCCTCGAGAATGGCTTTTTTATTCCTTTTCTTTCATATCCTTTTCTTGGAGGAGGTAATCTGAAATATTTATTGTATTTTTTTCCGTCAAATTCAAAATATTTTCTTTTATATTCTATTTTTCCTTTGGAGTCTTTTTCTCTTCCTTTATATTCTTCTCCCCTCTTCCCTATGAGCTCTTTGAATAAGCCTTCTTCAACTTCACCATAAGTAACAAAATCCTTAACTTTATTAACCATGCCAATATTTTGAGGAGTAGGATTCAGTACTACGCAATAATTCTTATTATACAGCCTAAGCATATTAAGGGTGTCTATTATCTCTTTCTTTATCCTAACACTTCCCCTTACCCTAATAACTGCTATTTTTATATCTGTCATCTAATTTTCCTCTTTTATTTCTTCCAGGCTTTCAAACTCTTTCTGGATGCTTTTCTCATAAGCGCCTTCTACTATCTTCATATCATTGCTATGCTTTATTTTCATAAGATTTCTTAAAGCCAGTTCACATGCTCCTATGAGGTTATTGGTTGTTTTTTTATGGCCTAATGTTTTTGACCACACATCTGTCACTCCTGCAAGCCTCAATATCTTTTGTACTTCCCTATGAACACAAAGGCCAGTTCCACGCGGAGCAGGCATAAGCTTCAAGGTTACTGAACCCATCTTTGCCTGTACTGCGAATGGCATTGTATGCGGCTCTCCGCAATTACATTGCCAACTTCCACAACTGCGTTTTATCTTTATTATGTTTAATTTTGCCTTTCTCAGGGCCTTTTCTCTGGCCGGCACAGTTTCCCTGCTTTTTCCGTAACTTAGGCCAACATAACCATTACAGTTTCCAACAACAGCCAATGTTGCGAATTTAGGGCGATTACCTTCACGTGTCTTTTTTTGAGTCTGTTTGAAAACCCTTCTCTGGCCGCCGCCGAATTTACCCTTTGATTGGCCTATGAGCAATAATTCAGATTCAAGTCCGGGCAAAAGAAAATCAACTATTTCGGGTTCTAGGATTTTTTCACCTTTATCGAGAATCTCGTCTATATTCTTTATTTTTCCGCTCTTGACTTTCTCACCCAATATGGTCTTAGGTTTCCAGGAATCAAATTCACTTCTTTTTTCTTTTACTACCTCTTCCTTTGCTTCTGGAGCCTTTTCTTTTACTTCTTTATTTTCTGCTTCTCCTTCTTTCTTCTCTTTTATTTCTTCCTTCTCTTCTGTCATATTAAGCACCAATTATCTTATTTTTTATCTCATTGAATTTTTTTGTTATGTTTGTGGGATCTATATTATTTTTCAAGTATCTGTTAAACTTTTTGTTAAAAGCTTCCGGGTCTTCTTTCAATTTCTTAGAGTAATCTTCAATATGCTTTCCACTGATTCTATTTTCATCAGGCAATATTGTATCCGAATGAGGTACTATCAGGCCAACATCAATTGCCCCTTTAAGTACTGCATAGAGCCTCGAATTCGGGATAGACTTCTGGAGGCCAATATCTAAGATAGCTTCTTTAATTCCTTTATCTTTTGCTTTTTTTGCAATAAGCAATCCTAATAGATACGCGCTTGGTGTATTAGCATAATTAAAATCCCATCCTTGTTCTTTCAAGTCGCTGCTCTTAGCAGAAACAACAATTCTATCCCCTTTTTCAGAATATTCAATTACCTGAGCAGATATATCCCTTAATGATCTCCTTATAACTAAACGGGGCTTACCAGACAAAAGAAGCCTCAACCTCTTTCTATAATCTGTCTTGCCTTCTCTCTTTCTTCTATATGCAGCTGCACGTGTTTTGTGTGTTTTCATTTTTTTGCCAAGTTATGTTCCTTAATATATAGCTGTATATGCCTTCTGCTTCTGAAAAAGCCACCCTTTGACTTCATATAAAGGCCGCCGAATGTTTTTTTGTCTATTTTTTCTGAACTTCTTAGTTCCCTTAATAATTTTCTTTGAGTCCTTATCTTTAACATCCATCTATCTTTTTTTGATATTTTTGAATTAATTTTGCCTTTTTTGCTTCCCTTACCTTTTCTCTTACCTTTACTCTTTTGCTTCTTTATCTTTCTTGCTCTTGCCCTTGAGCTTTCCTGGGTTTTCTTTTTTTCTATTGCTTTGTCTTTTATGAGGCTTTTAATATCCTTTTTAGTGATGGCTTCTTTAATCTCTTCCATCCTGGACGTATCTATCTTAATCTTCTTGGGAGAACATTTCAATATTCTCGATGCAAGCCTTTTTTGTAATGTCAATTTCATTTTAGTTTATTATACTTCTTTTTTTGTAAGCAATTTATCTTTTTCCTTTTTTTCTGCAGCAGCCTTTTCTTCTTCATTAGTTATTTTATCTGCCAGATTGTCTTGTTTTTTCTCTTTTGTTTGTTCTTTTACCTTTTTATCAGCTTTCTTTTTTTCTTTTTTTGATTTCTCTTCCTTCCTTTTTTTCATACTTTCTTCTACTGCTTTGATATATTCTTCAGGCTGCTTTATGTTGATTATTGTAATTCCAAGCTCTTTTGCCTTGTTGATTATATCTATTTTCTTCTTTTTTCCAACTTTCGAGCTGATGATTACTCCTTCTTTTTCTTTATTTATTTTCTCTAAAGACTTTAATTCCGAGACACGGATTGAAAGCAGGCCGGATTTATCAAGACCCCTAACAGCCCTGGGCGACCTATAACCTACTTCTACACATTTCTGATGGCCTTTTAGGTTTAATCTCATCTTTGAGTCAATACCCCTAGGCCTTTTCCATTTCTGTTCAAGTCTCGATTTTTTATGAGCACTCTGCATAATGAAATCCGGCTTTTTTTTCTTTATCCTTCTTCTCTTGTCTAAAAGTTCATTCATTTTATATCTTTACCATCTTTATTTATGATATAGATACCATCCTGGAATATTCTGGTATCATAATTTGCTCTTTTTGTCATCTTTTCGATATCTGAGGCAGCTGTGCCTGCAAGTTCTTTATCGTTACTTTCGATATTTATCAAATTACCTTCAATTTTAACATTAACACCCTGTTTAAGCTGCAATACTCTCGGATATTTCTCTCCTATGAAATTTTTTATGGTTAATTGGTTATTAGTTACAGAGACATTCATGGGGAAGTGGCTTGAGCAAATTTTTAGTATATATTTATGGCCTTCGTTTACTCCACTAATCATATTTTTTATGTGCGCCCTGTACGTATATACTAGTTTTTTCTCTCTTTTCGTTGTTTTTATTGTGGTTATTGTTATCTTTTTGCCCTCAACATTTAAAATCAATATAGGATTAGATATGTTCTTTTTGTTTTCTCCTTTCGGGCCCTTCAGTGTCAATATGGTTCCATTTAGTGCGGCCTCTACTTTATCCGGAAGATTGATCATCGCTTCGATTCTTTTTTTGATATTTTTATCTTCTGTCATTTTAGTAACAATACGCAATGAGCCTTCCTCCTATCTTCTTTTCTTTAGCCTTATCATGGCATACTGTTCCGTTAATTGTTGAGATTATCATGATTCCCATATCTTTGGATGGAAGATATCGTTTCTCGAATTTTTCAAAATCATCTTTTTTTATCGCGTATCTTGGCCTTATGACTCCGCATTTATTTATCCTGCCGCTAAGCTTTATATTATATGATTCCTTTTTTCCATCTTTTATTCTTGTGTATCCCTTTATGTATCCAAACTTTTTTAGTATGCCAAGCACATCTGCAATGAGTTTTGAAACAGGGCTAATAAGGCACTCTGGCTTGCCCAGCCTTTCATATTCGTTCATTTTTGATAATGCATTTGCTAATGTATCGTTCAAAGCCATTTTTCACACCCTATGAATATTTCTTAAAACCTATTTTAGTTGCTATTTCCCTAAAACACTGCCTGCAAAGATTTAGCCCATATTGATCTATGTGCGCCCTGATTCTTCCGCAGCGCCGACACTTTTTCTTAGACTTTCCGCATGACCTTTCTTTAGGAGCATTATGTTTTATGTACTTCTTCAGTTTTACTGGCTTGGCTTTTAGCTGTTTGAAAACCTTCTTATAATCGCTATATGTCATTATTCTTCACCCATATTCACATTGAATTCTTTTTTCATGTACTCAATGGCTTCTTCTTTCTTTATTATGTGGTTCTTTGAAATTTTAGCTTTTTTCAGTGAGCGTCTTTTTATCCTAAAGCCCGGGCGTGTAAGAGTTATACATATCTCGAGCCCCATTATCCCTATCTTAGGGTCATATTTGACTTTGGGAATATCGATATATTCATGAATGCCAAATGCAATATTTCCATAATCATCAAACTGTGATTCTTTTAAACTATTGTCTTTTGCTTCAAGCAACCTTTTTAACAAATCATATGCATTTTTTTTTCTTAATGTAAGCTTGTAACCAATTGGCAGGCCAGGCCTTAAGCCCCATGAAGGAATTCTTTTATTAGTAACAGTCTTTACAGGCTCTATTCCTGTTATGTTTTTTATCAGAATTTTTGCCTTTTCCAGCCTATTCTGATCTTTACCTGCACCAATATTTAAGGTTATTTTATCAATCTTTATGGTTTTCATCGGATTCATAGTCAATTATCCTCAACAAGCTTTATTACTGGTTTTTCTTTACCGATAACAAATGCATATTTCTTCAAAGTTTCATAAACTTCGTTTGGCTTAATCTTATAGATTATCTTGCTTCCTATTATGTCTTCTATGGTTCCAATTGATCCTCTGTGTTTTCCACCAGTAAGGAATATTATATTGCCTTTCTCAAGTTTCAGGTGGTTTTTTATTTCCTTCTTAACTATATCCATTATGACTGTATCGCCCACCTTATGTTCGTTCTTCTCAAATAGTATGTTACTTCCATCTGAAAGATTCAATTGTATCTTTTTCTTCACTAATGTCTTTCCAGTTACTTTACAGGGCTTAATGCCTGCTTCTTTTTCGCCTATATCAATCGCCTTAAAATTTCCTTTATTGTCAATAGTTATTCTGAAATTTTTCCGGGTATCTTTAAGAGATATAACATCAAACAGGCCTATAGGAAAGGATATGCTTTTTCTTCTTTTTCCATCTATAGATACTTCCCTATTATGTAAAATGTATTGGGATTCTTTTTTTGTATTGGATATTTTCAATATTTCAATGAGCAGCAAATTTAATGAAATACAATTCTTTAGGTTATGCGGACCAGGTTTGGGCCTTAAAATAAATACATTTTCTTTTCTCTTAACAGACCAGGTTTTTGGTGCTGAGATTGTTTTTAGATGATTTTTGACCATTTTATCACTCTTTCCGTGCTTTTTTTCTTTCTAATATCTTACTTCTTCTTTTATCTTCAAGATTCAGTTCAGTAATTATTATATTTGATGCTGCTATATATGGCAGGGCCTTACTTCCGTCTTTCTTCTGGATTTCTATTCCAGAGATCAAAACTTTTGATTTTCTTGTATTAACACTATCTACTTTTCCAATATGTCCTTTAAATTGCCCCCTGCCAACCTTTACTTTATCTCCCTTAATAACCACCATACTTCTTTTATTGTATTTTTGTATTAATTCCTTTGATAAGTGTGAATTAGCAAATTTTCTTTTTATGTGGAGGGGAGCATTATACCTATACTTTCTCTGCTTCTTCGCCTTTTTACTGGCTTTCCATGAACTAGACCATTTTTTCATTTTCTTTATACTATTATTTTTGCGATTTTTGATATATTGCCCCAACGTTCAATTGCTTCTTTTGCTACTGCTCCCTTTATTGTGGTTCCTTTTGGATTGCCTTTCTCATCTTTTACAACGACAGCGGCATTATCCTCGAATTTTATTCTTGTACCATCTAATCTTCTATACTCTTTCTTCTGTCTTACGATAATCGCTAAAATGGTCTGTTTTCTCATTTCTGGTTTGCCTTTAACGACAGAAGCATTGACAAGATCACCTACTCCTGCACTCCCCATCCTTCCTTTCACAGTCTTATTTCTTTTTCTGCCAAATACTTTTATCACTTTTGCTCCTGAATTGTCGCATGTAGGAACAAGTGCTCCGAAATTCAGTCCTTTTGTTATCCTTGCTTTTATAGATTCCATTTTTCAATATTGTATTTAAACAACTGATTTATTATCTTCCTGGGATTCTTCTTTTTCTACTTCCTTTGATTCAATCTTCTCGGATGCAGGTTTCTTTGAACTTTCTAATGCCTCTTTCTTTTGAATAAATCCTTTCTCTTTTCCTAATTTTTCAACAATTACAAAATTTACAGTTTTGCTTATTGGGGTGCACTCCATAATCTTTACTATTTCACCATCTTCAGCTTTTATACAATCCGGATTGTGTGCTTTCAGTTTTGTTTTCTTTCTTGCATATCTTTCATATTTTGGTATAATGATTCTTCTTGTCCATTCAATGGTGGCTGTTCTCTGCATTTTTGCAGCTATTACAGTGCCTACAAAGATTCTGCCCCTTACCTTTATTTTGCCATGAAAAGGGCATTTATTATCTTCGCATTTATTTTCTGGAGGAGTTATTCCCGCTCCAATATTTTTTGTTTTCATCTTTTCACCGAGGTTTTGTAGTATTATAATTTTCTAAATATGACTCTTCTAAATTCTCCTATCTTGGGTACTTCTGGTGTGTGCCTATTTGTGCGTTTCTTATTCTCTATTATTGCCTGGTTATTATTGTGTCAGGGGCAAAGCCCAATCCGAGCAAAATTTCTTTTGTTTTTTGAATATGGTTTCCCTGCAACTCAATTTTTCCTTGTTTTGTTGTTCCACCACATGCAAGTTTTGATTTCAGTTTCTTTGTCAAGTCTGTCATGTCAATCTCTTTTTCATCTAAACCATATATTACTGTATAGACCTTGCCGAATTTTTTGCTTTCGAGCAGTATAGTTATCTCCTGGCTTTCCTTGGCAATGGTTTCACAGACGCACAACTCTTTTGGTAAACCACACTTAGAGCAAATTTCACTCATCCTTTTTTATTTCCTCCTTTGTTTTTTTATCAGATTTTTTATTTATAAGAGTAAGGATCCTTGCAATAGTCTTCTTGGACTGCCTTATCCGGCCCGGGCTTTTTGGTGTTGTGCCTGAAGCAACTTCTGAGTTTGATTTTATCAGTTCCATTCTTATTTCTCTGAGGTGCTTTTCCAGTTCTTTCTTATCCATATTTACTAAATCTTTATTTTTGACCATCTTGTTCAGCTTTTCTTCTGCTCTTCTTCAGCAGGCTCTTTTTCTTTTTCTTCTTCCTTTTTCTTATCTGCTTCTTTAGTTTTTTCATCAATCTCTTCTATAGCCCCTTTTTCTTCTTCAATTAACTCTATATGATCAGGCAGCTTAGTGTTTGGAGGCATTATGCTTACCTTTATGCCGACCACACCAGTTTTTAGTTTTGCTGTTGCATATGATGTATCAACACCAGTTAATGCGATATCCCCGCATTTTTTCAGATATCCCCTGTAAAATCTCCATACTTTTGATCTTGAGCTGGGTATCTTTCCTGAAATCAGTATTTCAATGCCCATAGCTCCTGCGTTCATAACATCTGACATTGTCTTATGGCCAATTCCCTTGAATTTCGAAGTCCCAAATTTTTCGAGATAGTTGATTATTTTTTCAGCCATGATATTAGCATCAAGACTTACATTTTCAACCTCGCTTATTTCTACCTGTGGGTTTTCCAAATTAAATTTCTTCTTTAGTACCTTTGTCAGCTGTTTGATATTCTGGCCGCGCCTTCCAACCACAATTCCCGGCCTGGAAGTATATATTACCACTTTCTCTCCGAGGGGTGTTCTTTGCAGCTTTGTGTGGCTGTGTTCAGCACCTCTCAGGCTTTTAGATATGAATTCCTGAACCATGAATTCTTTCATGTTTGATGCAATGAATTTTCTCTCAATCAAAAAAACCACCCGTTTTTTTGAAGTTCCAAAAAATTAAATTTTTTGTGACAATCATTTTTTATCATCTGCCTCTTCCTGATTTTTTGAAATTTCCATTTTTTTATCATCAACCTTAACGTTCTTCTCTTCTACTTCTTTTTCTTTAGGAGCAGGCTCTTTGGAGATTTTCTTAGAAGCAATAGCTTCTTCTGCTTTCTTTTCCTTTGAAGGTTCTTTCTGTTCTTTTTTAATATCTTTGTTCTTTTTGCTTTTTCCTTCCTCTATTACTATCTCGATGTTTGTTCTTTTTGCTTTTCTTCTTCTAAATCTTCCATATCTCCATGCATTACCCCCTTTCTGGGCCGAGATGTGCTTTATTATAGTATCTGATGTGTTAAGTCCTTTGAATTGTGCATTTGATTCTATAGATTCTATGAGCTTAAATATTTCCTTAGCTGCTTTTTGAGGATATTTTCCAGCCATCATTCCTTTTTTATGGCCAGCGCCGTTTGTAAATCTCGTAAATTTTATTGGTGTTTTTAGGTCCATCGCATCTTTTAACATAGTTTTTGCCTTTGCTACAGGCTTTTTTCTCAGGCTATTGCATATCTCTATGGATGCTTTTGTTGATATGGGCAAAGCTCTGCCTATGCCTCTTGCCATATGTTCCTTATTGTAAACTTGACTAGAGTAATTATTTGCCATCTTATTTCACTGATATATTTGCTGATGATTTTGTAGCGCCGATTCCTGGTGCAGAGTGGGTTATGTTCTTTCTTGTTAAGGCAAACTCACCAAGGAAGTGCCCTATCATCTCTGGCTGTATCTCCACCGAAACAAATCCCTTGCCATTGTGCACTTTTACTGTTTTGTTGATCATCTCCGGCAGGATTACCATATCCCTGCAATGTGTCTTAAGATTATTATCATTCTTCTTTATTTTTTTCAGTACGACCTTGTGTTTATCGGTTAAGCCTCGCTTAAGGCTTCTTCTTGCACGTGCCTGAAAAAGTTCTGCTACTTCATTAATTGTCATAGATTCCAGTTCTTCAATGGTTTTTCCACGATATGTGAATTCCTTTTTTGCCATTTTTGATTACCCTTATTTCTTCCTTCCTGTTCTCCTTGGAGCAATTTTACCTACTTTTCTACCAGGGGGGCTGTTTCTCGAAGATTGAGTTGGCCTTCCCTTTGTATGTGAAGATTTGCTTCCAAAAGGATGCGCAACAGCGTTCATAGATGTTCCCGATACAGAAGGCCAGAACTTATTCTTAGCTTTCATACTAAAATATTTTTTTCCAGCTTTCATAAATGGTTTTTCTGTTCTTCCTGAACCAGCAACAGTGCCGATAGTAGCGAGACATTTTGATGAAAATTCTTTCTGTTTTTTTGAAGGCAGCTTCACTATTACCTTCCCTATGCTTTTTGTGGTTATTCTTGCAGCGGCGCCAGAAGACCTCACGAACTTACCACCATCTCCTGGTTTGGATTCTATATTGAATATGGGTGTACCCTCTGGTATTTCTGCTAATGGCAATGTATTGCCGGGCCGAATTTCAGAGTTTTTGCCATAGCTTACTTCATCGCCAACTTTCTTACCCTCAGGAGCAATAGCAAGGTTATATCCTTCTGGGTAATTCACAACTATCAATGGCGCTGTATGGCCCTGTGAATGCAGTATGTCTTCGATTTTTCCAACTGCATTTTTATCTATTTTAGGGTGTTCTGCTTTTCCAGGATATCTAAAACTCGGAGCCCTGAAAGTAGATGAACCCCTTCCCCGCCTTTGCTGAATAAGATTCTTACCCATGATTACATCAACCCTAATTGTGTTGCAATGTCTATTGCAGGACTTTCGTCACTGAATTTTATATATGCCCTTTTTTCTCCCTTAATATTTATGAATAGATTTATTTTGACTATTTTCGCATTGAATAGTTCTTCTATTTCCTTTTTTATTTCACTTCTTTTTGCTTTTTTATCAACTACAAAGATAAGCTTGTTTTCTGATTCCATCAATCTTATCGATTTTTCAGTCGATAATGGATATTTTATAATTTGCTTTTTATTCATAACTATCACATGAAACGGTTCTCTTTGGACATTTTTTCTACTGCCTTATCTGTCCATAAAGTTATTCTTCCCGGCATTGTGCCCGGTGCAAGCAGCTCTGCATTCAGGCCAGATACTTTTACTATATCTGCTCCAGGTATATTTTTAGCTGATTTTAATAAAGGGCAGTCTTCTGCTGTTACAATTAAAATACCTTTCTTCTTCTTATATTTTCTTCCACGCATTTTTCCTTTACCTGGACGAATTTTTTTCTTTTCAGTTCTTGCAAGCTCCTTCTCAAGCCCAATACTTTTAAGGAAATCAAGCACTTCTTTTGTTTTTTTTAATGAGCTTATAGTATTATCAATGATAAATGGGTAATTGTCTGGAGGGATATGGCCTCTTTTCTGGGATAATTCTTTAGAGACTGTTGCTGATATTGCGCTTCTTATCGCCAGATTCTTTTCTTTTTTGTTTATCTTCTTCTCCCATATCTTTTCGGATTTGGGCGGGTGAGCTCTTCTGCCCCCAACTGTCTGGGGAGCGAATGCACCTGTCCAGTTCATTCTTTCTCCGCTTCTGGATGTTACTTTTCGAGGAGTTCTTGATTGTCCTATACCATATGTTGCCTTATAATCATGCCTTCTTTTTGAAACATATACTGAATGTCTCATTCCTGCTTCTTTGGATGCACCATAAGGCTGCCTCTTGCTGCTTTGCTCAGCTTCTACTGCTCTTTTTATTATATCTTCTCTTAATATCTCATTGAATTGGCCAGGCAAATCTATACTGCCTTTTTTTTCAGAGCCTTTGGATATTATGTCTAGCTTCATTTTACTGTTTTGATTCTTTACTTATATATACTATTGCAGGAGCCTTTTCAGGTATTCTGCTGCTTTTTCTTATAGCATGTGTTAATTTGATTAATCTTTTTTTTGGACCGGGTATAGAGCCTCTTACTATTATATACTGGTTCTTTATAATACCATACCTTAAAAAACCACCCTTCTGCTCCACTTCTTTAGGATCTTTACTTATTCTGAGCAGATGTTTATTATATTCTGTTCTTTGATGGTATCCCATCTGGCCAGCATGTGCAATCCTATACATAACATGGCCCTGTCCTTTCCATCCTCCAAGAGAACCCGGATTTCTTTTGGCTTTTTCAGATTTTTTTGCCTTTAATGTTATACCGAACCTCTTTACCGGCCCCTGAAATCCCTTTCCTTTTGTTATTGAATGAATGTCAAGCTGCTCGCCCTCTTTAAATAATTCGTCAATACTTATCCCTTTTCCTAGTTTTTCTTTTGCATATGCGAGCTTTTCTTCTTTTTTCCCGCCGATAGCCAGCTCAAAGATCTCTGGCTTTTTTTTGCCAATGTTCGTGAGTTTTGGCTGAGTATAAACAACTAAAGTAATATCATCAAATTCTTTTACATCATCAATCTTTTTTTCCTGCTTCTTAGGCAATGAGATTATTCTTGATAGGTCTTTATCCAGGTTTTCAGACATTATCTGCGTAATCGGTCTTATGCCATAATAAGAATTTTTATAGAATCTTACAGAAGCAACCTTGATGGAGGGGCATTCAATTATTGTTGCAGGACAGGATATGGTTTCGCCTTTTGTTTTTGTTGTGCTTCTGTTATCAGTTATCATAAGGTGAGTCATGCCTACTTTGTATCCTGCAAAACCGAGTGCTTTGGGTTCTAAGCTTTGCCAGCTCCTTATCTTAGCATGTGCTCTTTTAGCTCTTACTCTAGGCCAAAACTGCATGCTTCCATGTCTCGGATTCTTTTTCTTCATTTTAGTCAAATAGCTCTAGGCCAGCCATTATTTTTAAAAGCCTTTTTCTGAAGCTCAGTTATAGAAACAGTTTATCTAAATCGAAACTGTACTGAAAAAGCTTCTTTTCAGGCTTGTTTCCTATGCTGCTTTTTTTACTTTAAGATGTATAAATTGCATTAAACACCTTATTTTTTAGTATTTTTAAGAATTAGAGGGTATTTATAAAGGTTTCGACTATTTTTTCCCTTGCTTGTTTATTCCTCTGCTCTTTAAAATTGAATAATTTACCGGGTTTTTTATCTTTTTGCAGAAATTATCAGGCATGCATATCTGCATATCCTTATAGTACATCTGATTGGAGCAATTTGGAGGCAAAATTTTTTCTTTATTTCTTTTATGATATCTGAGCTGGCCCACTATAATTGTTTCTTTCAAAGGTTCTTGGTTATTTTTGTTCCATTCTCTTATCTTTTTTTCAATCATCTCATAATCCCAGCCAACACTTTTAAGAAAGTTGATTAGGATAAAAACTGTTCTTTTCCTTCCATCTTCCACTCCAGAGAGCATCTTCTTTATGCATGGGGGAAATAAGACTTCGGGAATAGCTTCTGTTAGCGCTTCAAATTCTTTATTAGAACCTGATTCTGTTTCTTTTCTCTCTTTCTCTTCTCCAAAAGCCATTGCCTTTTCGAATAATTCTTTAGCTTCGTTTTCCTTAGGTTTTTTTCTATCGATAAAAATATGCTTCGAGATTTTTACTATCTCAGGATTAGCATATTTTTTTTCGAATTTGAGTATTTTTTCAGGATTAAATGGGATAGATGCCATGCCAGATTTCTCATGCAATGAATATGGCATCCTGAAAAGATGTCTTGATGAGATTAATATCGTATCGACCTCGATTATAGATAAAGGGTTGAATAATTTCTTTGGTTCTTCATTTGAGCCGCATTCACAGATACTATGTCTTTCTATCTCTTTTTTTTCCATATGCACATTGCATTTCGGGCACAGCTTAAATTGCAATTCTGTGATTGTTTTTATAGAGGAATCACATTTTGGGCATATAAATTCAATTTCTTTGTCTTTGTTCTTTTCTTTTATCTCTTTTTCACACTTAGAGCAAATATTGATGGTGAGTTCATCAATGCTTTTCCCGGTGAGTTCCTGTAATTTTTGATATGATATCCTGTATTTTTTATTAAGGCCATCTCCAAAAATGATATCATTGTTTGCTTCGACTTTAATATATTTATCAGTAATATATTTTAAGAGGTATAATGCCATTTCTCTTGCAGCGATAGGGAACAAGTTTTTTGTTTCTTTTTCTTTATATTGCTTAGGAAAGGCTTCGAATGGCACCCCAATATGAAATCCCTTATTACCAGAGAACTTTACTGATACAGAATCAATCCCAAAATCTTTTAATCCCTGCACTATTAGCCAAGCAGTGATTTTGGCAATCTTCCAGAACGGGGAGTCTATATCGAGAATCAAATCCCACCCCTTCCTCAGCTTCGTAACATTTGATTTTTTCATATTTGGGGATATGAGCGTTGGGTTAGTCCATAGTTCTTCAGATGCATGAAAACTTGTCGCACCCTGTTTTGCCAAATCGATAATTTCTTCAGGGTATTTTAGAATGTCCGGCCTTTTTCCGAATCCTTTATCAGAATATTTTATGGCGACTTCCCTGTTCAAAGCACTATCAACCATGGCCTGTTGTATGTCTTTTCTTTTGTAATATCTTAAGAGGGTGCTTTGATTTAACATAATCTGGAAGTATGAGAAAGAGTTTAAATATTTGTTGTAGTGTGAATGGATTGCCGTAAGTTTTATAAATTAGCCTATGATTCTAACCTTTGGACGGTCATAGGGGCTTGGTTCACCTGGTCTCGTTTCGATCCCAGAAGTTAAGCAAACCTCCGTTTTTAGCTGTACTGTACTTTTGTATGGGAAACTAAGAAAGCTGTCCACCTTTCTTTTAATTCTTATTTCTCATTTTATTTATATCTTTAACAGAATGTATATGTATTTCTTTTTCAGAGCTTAAATGCCCGTTCAGGAGGTTTTTTGATGCTATCTCAGGAAATACATCTTTTTCCAGGCTTGAGCCGGGATATTCTAATACTTCAGGGCCTGCAACGAATATAGGAGAGAATACTAAGTAAATATCAGACTCTTTTGGCTTCTGTGTAAATTTAAGAACCTTGTTTCCTTCAACCTTAAGTGTGCCTTTTTCTGATGGCTTTGAAGATGTGGTCATCATTATTGTAGCAAGTGCATTTTGTTTTAGATGATCATTCCATAACTCTTCAATGTTGATTTTATTAAATAGTATATCCCCATATACTACCAGAAAATCAGTGTCTATCTTTCCTTTAATTATTCTCAATGAGTCTGCTGAGCCGTTAGATTTTTTCTCTTCTATATAATTTATCTTTACACCATATACTGCACCGTCTTTTATTATGTTGAATATCTTGGTAAGTATATTCTGTCTGGCAATTATAAAGATATTTTTAAAGCCAGATTCACGTAATTTTTCAACAGCCCTTTCAATAATGCTTTTTCCGTTTATCTTAATGGTTGTTCTGCAGTCATTACCTATCCTGATTTTATCTTCTGGTCCACCTACCAGAATTACGGCATTTCTATTTTCTCCTAATGCAAGATTAACAAGATATTCTATGGCCTGGGACCTATTTCTGATGTATATGTTATCTATTATTGAATCAATATCTTTAAGGAGGGATTTTTCTATTGTTATCGATATTTTCTTTTTCATATTTTATGCGAATTTATTATAGTATATAAACGTATCGCATAAAGTAGGATATTAGTAAGATATTTAAATAAAGTTGTTGTAACTTCGCGTATTATTAATATGTCCGAGGTGGATTTATGAATATTGCAGTTATAGGAACTGGTTATGTTGGATTAGTTGTGGGTACATGCTTGTCTGATTTAGGGAACGATATAATCTGTGCAGATATAAATGAAGAGAAGGTAAAGCTGCTAAATAATGGTGGAGTACCAATCTACGAGCCAGGACTGGAAGAAATGCTCAAGAGGAATATAAAAGGGGGCAGAATCAAATTTACTAGTGATATAAAAACCGCAATAGAAAAATCTTTGGCGATATTTATTGCTGTCGGCACCCCGCCCGGAAAGAATTATGAAGCTGATCTTTCTGCTGTTAAGGCCGTAGCTAAAAGCATCGGTGAATATATGGATGATTATAAGGTAATTATAGATAAAAGCACAGTTCCTGTGGGGACTGCTGATATGGTGGCTAAGATTATCAAAGATAACCAAAAAGATGCTATTGATTTTGATGTTGTTTCCAATCCTGAATTTTTAAGAGAAGGAGAAGCGTTAGGTGATTTTACTAATCCAGATAGGATTGTTGTCGGAACAAAGTCTGAAAAGGCCAGGAAGGTTATGGGAGATATATACAGGGGTGTGGCAAGGACAGACAAGCCTATACTTTTTACAGATGTCAAGAGTGCAGAAATGATAAAATATGCCAGTAATGCCATGCTTGCTACCAGGATATCTTTTATGAATGAAGTGGCACAGCTTTGCGAAAAAGCAGGGGCAGATGTCAAGATGGTTGCGAAGGGGATGGGGCTGGATGATAGGATAGGGCCCAGATTTTTACAGGCAGGGGCAGGATACGGCGGCAGCTGCTTTCCAAAAGATGTGAATGCTTTTTTTGAGACTATGAAGGAAAATGGTGTTAAAGGCATTATACTTGATGCAGTAGAAAAAGTTAATTATGAACAGAAAAGATCTTTATTACCTAAAATAAAGAAACTACTTCCAGATATTGGTGGAAAGAGGATAGCGATATGGGGCCTTGCTTTTAAGCCCAAAACAGATGATATGCGAGAAGCACCCTCTATCGTGGTAATAGAACAATTGCAGAGCGAAGGGGCAAAGATAGTTGCTTTTGATCCAGAGGCTGAAGAAACTGCTAAGAAAATACTAAAGGATGTTGAGTATGTTAAGAAACCATATGATGCTTTAAATGAAGCGGATGCTCTTGTTATAGTGACAGAATGGAATGAGTTTAGGGATCTAGACAAAGAGAAAATTAAGGATTTGATGAAATCACCTAATATAATAGATGGAAGAAATGTTTACGAGCCCGATGAGATGAGGGAAGCAGGATTTAATTATATAGGAGTAGGAAGATAGATAAATGATAATATGAAATCAATAATACTTGCTGCAGGTTATGCGACAAGGCTATGGCCACTTACAAAGGATAAGCCTAAGCCATTACTGGAGGTTAAAGGAAAACCAATAGTTGAACATATTATTAAGAAGATTGAGGCTATTTCCATTATAGATGAAATATTCATCGTTACTAATGACAAATTCTTTAGAAATTTTCTTGAATGGAACTCTTCGTTTGGTTCTAAGAAAAAAATAACTATAGTTAATGATAAGACCTTCTCAAACGATGATAGATTGGGATCATTAGGAGATATAAAATTTGTTGTTGAGAATATTGATGTTGTTGATGATGTGATGGTTGTTGCAGGTGATAATTTATTTGAGTTTTCCCTTATTCCGGTTATGGACATGTATGCAGAAAAGAAGAAAGCTATTGTTGCTCTTTATGATGTCAAAGATATTGAGCTTGCCAAACAGTATGGTATAGTCGCTGTTGATAGTGGCAATAAAATTGTGGATTTTGAGGAAAAGCCGCAGCAGCCCAAATCTACTTTGTCTTCTACCGGCATATATGTCTATCCAAAAACAACTGTAGAAAAACTCATAAAATTTGTAGATGATGATGGGAAGAAAGATAAGGCTGGCGATTTTCTGGAATGGATGTATAAACAGGAAGATGTTTATTGTTATGTTACAAAAGAAAAATGGTTTGATATAGGTACACTTGACCAGCTTGAAAAAGCAAAAGAGGAATTTGGGGGTTAATATGAAAACGATACTTGTAACTGGCGGGGCAGGCTTTTTAGGCAGTCATCTATGTGATGCTCTTGTCACTGATAATAAAGTAATCTGTGTGGATAACTTCTTTACTGGTAATGAGAAGAATATAAAGCACTTAATAGGAAATCCGAATTTTAAGATGGTTTCTCATGATATTATAATGCCCTTGTTTATTCCGGATGAGAAGATAGACCAAATATATAATCTGGCTTGTCCAGCCTCTCCTGTTCACTATCAGTTTAATGCTATAAGGACGATAAAAGCAAATGTTGTCGGAACTATGAATATTTTAGGATTGGCGAGACAGCATAATGCAAGAATTCTACAAGCATCTACATCAGAAGTATATGGCGACCCCCTGGAGCATCCACAAAAGGAAAGCTATAAAGGAAATGTAAACCCCATTGGGATAAGGGCATGTTATGATGAAGGGAAGAGGTGCGCAGAGACACTTATGTTTGATTATCATAGGCAGAATAAAGTTGATATAAAGGTTGTTAGAATTTTTAATACATATGGCCCAAGAATGGCTAAAGATGATGGGAGGGTTGTGTCTAATTTCATAACTCAAGCACTAGCAGGAAAAGATATAACTGTTTATGGCGATGGAAAACAGACAAGAAGTTTCTGTTATGTTTCCAATCTGATTATGGGAATTGTTAATATGATGAATCAGGATGAATTTATTGGGCCAGTTAATTTGGGAAATCCAAAGGAATTTACTATTTTAGAGCTTGCTCAGAAAATTATCGAAATGACAAAATCTGAATCAAAGATTATTTTTGAAAAATTGCCACAGGATGACCCAATACAAAGAAAGCCAGATATTACATTAGCTAAACAGAAGTTAGGATGGGAGCCTAAGATTGAATTAAGTGAGGGTTTAAGGACTACGGTTAGTTATTTTAAGGAAATTTTATAAAATATGCAGTCTTTTTCTAAAAATTATGAAGAGATTAAAGGTATTGTTTTTAACATCATCTTATCCGACAAAGAAGAATATATCAGGACCTTTTATCAGGAATATTGCTAAAGGACTGGTGAGAAAAGGAATAGATGTCACAGTTATGATATTCTCATCTTCCGGGAAACTTAACAAGAGGAAAGATGAAGGGATTACAGTTATTGAATACCCCTATTCTTTGTTTCTAAAGCCCGCTTTACACCTCTATAATGGATTAATACCCACTATTAAAAAGAGTTTCCTGGCTAAAGTAGAGTTTCCATTGTATCTTTTTTTTACCAGCCATTATCTGAAAAAGATTTCAAAAGGCTTTGACATTATCCATGCACAATGGTATTTTCCCTCAGGCCTTATCGCTGCAAGATGTAAGTCATCTATTAAGAAGCCGCTGGTAACTACAGCCTGGGGTGCAGAATTTCATCTGCCAAATAGTTTTATTGTCAGGAAGTTATTGGAATATGTAAATAAAAAAAGCGACATCAGAGTTTCTGTCAGCAACTACCTAAAATTAAGAGCTAGTGAATATTGGCTGGATACCAATGGGATGCTTATTGTTCCCAATGCTGTAGATATTAAACAATTTTCTCTGAAGAGAAAGAAATCAAAAAAGATCGTTATTGCAGCTATCAGAAGGCTGGTACCTGAAAAGAGGATACAGGATTTAATAAATGCTGTAGCAAAGCTCCCAATCAATCTGATAAATAAGATGAATTTATGGATTATAGGAGACGGTCCTGAGAGAGATAGGTTAGTCAGGTTGACTGAAGAGAGGGGGTTGAAAAATATTACTAGCTTCTTTGGTATGGTTTCCCATAAAGAGATTCCTAGTTTATTGAGCCAAATTGATATTTGTGTTAATCCAAGTGTTCAGGAGGGAATGGCCACAGCTAATATTGAAGCAATGGCTTCTGGAAGCTGTGTTATAGCTACAAGGGCAGTTGGAAATGATGAGGTTATAATTGATGGAGAGAATGGTTTTCTATATGAGCCAGAAGATGTGAATCAGCTATCTATGATTTTAGAGAAATGCATCCGGAACTATCCTAAGAGAGTCTGCATTAATGCGAGAAAGCAGATTAAAGAAAATTTCTCGATTGAGAAGGTTGCTGATGATTATATACTTATTTATAAGGATTTGATAAACAAGAGAGGGGGGAAATAGTTTACTTTAGCCCTTTTTCCCTATAACAATTATGTTTGTAGCTTTTTTCGAATTAAATAGAAAATCTATGCAAAATATTGGCCATGCTATGTTTAATAAGTAATAGTATTTTGGCATCGTTTTTTTCTTGACTATTCTATTTCTTTTTTTTGCTGCTTTTAGGTAAAGTGCAAAATAGAACCACTTTAGTAATGGATAAGCGAAATATCTTGTTTTTTTTATCCTAAAGCCTGCAGAGATCATTTTTTCCATAAGCTCTTTCCTGCTATATCTCCTGTAATGGCCCCATTTCTTGTCAAACTCTGTATAATACTTCATATTTATCGGTACGCTGATTATTGCAATCCCACCCGGCCTTAACAGGCTGTAGATATTTCTTATTGCTTTTGCATCATCTTTTATGTGTTCAATTACAGAATTTGTTACAACAAGGTCATATTTGCCTTTGTTTTTTATGTTGAATACATTGCTGGCATAGAAATTTACATTTTTCGGCTTTCTGCTTTTTGCCAGGTTAATAGCATTTGTGTCAAGATCATATGCATCTACTTTATATCCTTTTTTTCCTAAGAATGCGGAGAGAAGACCGACACCACAGCCGATTTCACATATGTTCTTGATGTTCTTCTGCTTTTTTATATACTTTAATAATATTGTTCTGCTGAATCTTTTTCTGGGGTTTATTGTATCTATCTTTATCTTCTTATGCCCCCATTCTCTGTAATACTGCTGGTTTTCTACATCAAAGCCGTTTCTTTGTTTTAATTCAGCCAATTTGCAACTCCTCTAATTTTATCGTAGAGAAAATCTTTTCATACGTTTTTAAATTTTTTGTAGGCTGTCATAATCTTCTTCAGCCAGAGCGCAATACCAAGAACAGCATATACCCACAAGAAATAATATCCAAAGTTGAATATCATCACAAACATAATTATAAAATATGTTATCGGAGAGAAACCCACATAGTAATTAATTCCTTTGAATTTATATGTGTATTCTCTTACAACTTCCTTATATTTGCTGTTTATCAGTGCCCTACTGTAATGCATAAACATGAAATTTGCAAATGCGATAAATCCAACTATAAGTGTAGCAACTTTTCCATTTTCCAGATATGTTCCTATAGTGATACCAAGGAAGAGGGCATATTCTCTAAGCCTGTCACACCATTCATCAAAAACACCGCCAAATGAACTTGAAATTCCTCTTAATCTTGCTACTTTGCCATCTGTAGCATCTACTACCATGGATAGGTATATCAAGATAGATCCGATTAAGCGATTGGTAAATCCGCCGAATATGAATAATGCCCCCGAGACTAATCCCATTACGGTTGATATAAATGTTATTTGATTTGGAGTTATCTTTGTTGGAACTAATATTTTAGTTATAGGAAGAGCAAGCCAGTTTAATGTTGCTGTACTTAAAGGATCTCTGCATTTTTTTATTGATTTTTCTATATTTTGTTTTGCTGATTTCTTTGCCATCCTTGGTTTCTATCTTGTCTATAATAAAAACATTTCGGTTATCTGAAAAGGTAAGCCTTGTGTGTTTGTATTTTATGATATTGCTTTGCTTAATCTCTTTATTTAAATAAACAATATATTTTTAAATCTGGGTGGGTTTTTATAATTTTGATATATGAAGAAAAAATGGTGCTAAGGGTTTGTATTAGTGGATTGGGCAGAATTGGGAAAGGTGTTTTGAGAGTTAATAGTGCACAAACCGATGAGAATAGAAAATTTGAGGTTGTAGCTATAAAGGATGTAGTGCCCCTAGAAAACTTAGCATATCTTCTGAAACACGATAGTCTATATGGGCTTTTTGATAAAGAGGTGGGTGTAGAGGGAGATAATCTTGTTATAGATGGCAAAAAAATTCCATATTTTCAGACTCCTCATGCTAAAGATGTTCCTTGGGATAAGCTTAATGTAGACTATCTTATTGAGGCTTCTGGTAAAGTACCTCATAATGAGTTAAGGGGGCTTCTTGAAAAGAAGATAGTTAAGAAAGTAATCTGTACATGGAATGTTCCTGATGCTGATATAACTCTTATTCAAGGTATTAATAATAGTGCATATATTCCTGATAAGCACAATTTAATATCTGTAAGTACTTGTACTGGTAATGGTTTAGTCCCTATTATGTATCTATTAGAGAAGCATTTTGGCGTGTCTTATGGACATATAGTCACCATTCATCCTGTGTTGAGTGACCAGAAATTGGTGGATGTACCTCATCAACTTTTTCATCTTGGAAGAATGGCAACTAGGTCTATAATACCCACAAGCACAAATGTGGTCAAATCTACTATTTTATTAATACCTTCTTTGAAAGGAAAATTAGACTGTATATCTTATCGTGTTCCTACATCTATTGTGTCAGTTATTGATCTTAATGTTACTCTAGGAAGAGAAGTTACTAAAGAGGGACTTACCAGCCTTTTTGAGGGATATTCAAAGAAAGAGTTAAAGGGGATAATTAACTGTGATTATGGGTTTATGAAGCATAGGAAGGTCAGTATTGATTTTGTTAGGTCGATTTATTCCAGTATTCTGCTGATGCAGGAGATGCAAATTACTAATGGTAAAAACTTAAGCTTGTCTATAATGCATGATAATGAGTGGGCTTATTGTAATAGGGTTCTAGATGTTATTAATTTTATTAAATCATATGATAAAGAGATTACTTCGAGGTATTGTCTTGCTCTTGATTTTGATGGTGTTATTGTAAATAGTGTAGAAGAATGCCTTCTTGTCGGCTATAATGCTTTTGCTGAATATAATAAGAAAGCAAAGAAAATACAGAGTCTAGATGACTTGGGTGATCAAACTCTTAAAAAATTAAAAAAGATGAGGAATTTTATTAAGTTTGGGGAAGACTATGTATATCTCAATCTTGCTCTTGCTGAAGGTATGAATATACGTAGCCAAGAAGCTTTCAATTCTTTTAAGAAGAAGCATATTGATTTACAGTCTGTTTTTTTTAACCTATTTTACGATGAAAGAGAATCCTTCTCAACTACTCACAAAGAGGAATGGCTTAAATTAAATTCCTTCTATAATGGGATGAAAGAATTTCTTTTAAATTATAAGAATAAGAAGAATTTATTCATTATCTCTACTAAAAGAAAAGAATTTATCTTGAAAATACTTAAAGCAAATAGCATTAACATAAATGAGCAGAATATTTTTCATGCGAATGAGAAAAAAACAGACATAATCTCTGAAATTTTGATTAAGCGTAAAATAGCACCATCTGATTTCTATTTTGTTGATGATCAAGTTACCACTCTTTTAGATGTGAAAGCTATTGAAGTGAATTGTTTTCTTGCAGATTGGGGTTACAATAGTTATGAGCAATATGAGTTTGCTTTGGACCATAATATCAAAAGCATTGAGATTGATGATTTTTTAGAACAGTTTCTGATATAATTTTTATTTCTTAGAAAAAAGAATTATATGCAGATCTGCTATATTTGTATTTGTGGGCTGAGTCAATATAAGGTTGTCTAATCTTTTTTGGAGCTCAAAGCTGTTGTTATCATCCAAGAATT
The DNA here is from genome assembly GCA_023140175.1 of Nanobdellota archaeon. Taxonomy (GTDB): domain Archaea; phylum Nanobdellota; class Nanobdellia; order Woesearchaeales; family WJIZ01; genus WJIZ01. Next base: position 25,910 of record JAGLMD010000059.1, read on the forward strand.
CCTGAATGTTTAGCCCTTTTTCTTTTGCTTTTTTATAAGTGTCATTATCTGCTATGGCTCCTCCGATCCCATCAATAAAATCTACACCATCAGAACCAATTGAAGCTACAACTATGTTTTTTAAGTCTTTAATCTCTTCGATTAATGCAGCAATATATTCCTGGTTTCTGCCACCCTTTCCTTTTCCTCTTACTGTTACTGTGGTTTCGCCTGCGTATAATAAAGCATAAGTACAGTTTTGTGAATTGTATCTTTCTTTAATTAAGGAAGCAATTTTCTTGGCAGCTATTCTTGCTTCACCAACAACGTTTTCATTGTAAACTTCTGTCTTAAATTCCAAGGAATCTGCTTTTTCTTTCATGGCTTTTAATGCTAGTTTGTTGTCAGCTAGGATATAGTTGTGTACATCTCTTAGTATTTTATCATCTTTTTTTATTGTTTCTTCTGCTTCTCCAGCTATACCTTTCTTTATATACTCAACTATACTTTTTGGTGCTTTATCAAGCAGAGAATATTTTTTTAATATATTGTATGCTGTATTGAACGTGGCTTCGTCTGGCCATGTCGGACCAGAGGCTGTCGCATCTTTCGGATTTAATGTGTCGGAAATTATCAGTGTTATTACTTTTGCTGGCTGGAGGTATCTGGCAAGCTTTCCTCCTTTGATTTTTGAGATGTGTTTTCTTATTACATTTATCTCATAAACTTCTGCCCCGGATTTGAGCATGAGGGAGGTTAGTTCTTTTATTTCATCTAGAGTTATGCTTTCTATTGGGTAAGTCATAAGTGAAGAACCGCCGCCAGAGATTAAGCAGATAACTATATCTTCTTTAGTTAGATCTTTTGTTAGTTCTAGCATTTCTCTTACTCCAGAAATACTGCTTTTATCTGGTATAGGATGTGATGCTATGTTTATCTTGATTTTTTTTGTATTTTTGGGAGTTTTATCGTTTATAATTCCGCCAGAAATAATGTCTAAGGGAATGATTTTTTCTAATTCAATTGCCATAGCACCAGATGCTTTTCCTCCACCGATGATATATAACTTTCCTTTAGAGATATCATATTTATCTTCACGCACACTTAAAATATTGTCTTTGAATTTTACGTGTTTGGGGATGAATTTTTCTGGTAGTACACTTTCTATACCATAAATAAGAATATCTAATGCTTTTTTTCTTAGAGTTGTATCTACTAGTTCTTTATAATTCTTAATCATCTTGATTCTAGAATTGTATCTATCTTATCTTTTGCTATCTTAAGATCTTCAAAGTTATCTATTTCAACCCATGGGAGTCCTTTTGTGCTGATGGCATAAACTTCAGAATCTTGTGACATTATTTCTACTGGTCTTACAAAAGAAGCATCAGGAGAGCCTGTTTTTACAAGGTTTTCCACTTCTTTATAATATTTCTTAGCTCCTTCTGCAGAAAACTTATAGATACCCATTGCCCAACCATTGCCATCTTGGGCTTTTTTACTGATTGCTTTTACTTTTCCATCTACTGTTTTTACTTTCATAGAATCATCAATTAACTCAATTTGATCGTCTACTGCTATTCCATTTTCGTATTTGCTATCAACTACTTCCTGTAATATACCTTTACTGAATATTATATCCGCATTAAAGAATATTATTCCATCTTTTATTTCATCTCTTGCCATCCATAATGAGAACATATTATCTGTTTTATAATAATCTTCGTTTGTATAATATTTTATTTTGCAATTCTTGTATTGTGTGCCAAATTTATTTTTTACAACGTCTGCTTTATATCCTATTATAAGAATTACTTCTTTTATGCCGCATTCTGAGATGTTGTCTAGCATATACTCAAGAATTGTTTTTTCTCCAACAGTTATCAATGCTTTTGGGTATTTGTTTGTTAGAGGTCTTAGTCTTTTGCCTTCACCTGCCATACAAATTAGTGCTTTCATTTTGGAAGAAGAATAGGATGATTACATTTAAATTTTACTATTTAGGCCATTATATTTAATAGAAACTTCTAACCAACAGTATGGGTGTGTTTATATCTTGTACCATCTGATTCATATATAATCAATTTTCCATGAGGGGGTTTTATTTGATTATCATCTATTTCTTTATTTTCGTCTATTACATCATTGAGAGTGTACCCTTCTAAGATCCATTTTAACAGACCTATTGGGCCCCCATGAGAAGAAATTAAAATATGTTCGTCTTCATGGTTTATATTTAAATAATTCAGAAAATCAACAATAGCTTTGTATTTATTTTGAAGGCTTTCCCCCCCTTCAGGAATAAGATCAACTGTCCAGACAGGACTTTGACCCCTATAGAGATGACCAAACTTAGGTATTACTTCATCTCTTTTAACTCCAGCAAGATGTCCAAAGCTTCTTTCTTTAATTCTATCATCTATATTAATTTCACCATCATAAATTGAAGAGGATATACCTTCCAGATTAAGCTGACCATTTTCGAATATTGGATCGCCTTCTGAATTGTATTTTGGATTGGCCTTTTCCAATGCGAGCAAAGCTGTATCATACGCTCTTCTTAAAGGTGAGCTGTAGACAGTATCAAATTTTACTTTTTCTTTTTTTATGTTATCTCTAAGTATCATCGCTTCTAGAACACCTTCTTCGCTTAGTCCTTTATCTACTACACCAATCAGCCTATGCTCTTGGTTATCCTTTGTTTTTCCATGTCTTAAAAGATATAATGTATTCTCCATATGTATAAGTATTAAGTACAATATTTAAATCTTTCTATTTTATACTACTCTATAGTAGTATCTAAACTGAGTTCTTAGCTCTGATATTCTCAAATATATAAATAATTATCAATATAGCTAAAGAAGCCAAAAGCATGAAGTAATATTGATCCTGCCAGAACCAACCAAGTTCTAGTGCTTTGTAAGATAAGGGCATAAACATGTAGGTTTGTTTTATGAGGTAGTGTTTGTTTGTTAAGTCTAATAGCAGATGGCTTATCCATCCTAATGATATTGAAGATATTGTTTTATGTTTCGGATATTTAAAGATAAATGAAATAAGAATTGTAGTTATTATCAATCCGATTGGTGAATGGAGGGGCAATAGGCCGAAGATGAAGACATTTTCAGGAATATCAAAGAATAAACCCAATAAGGAGAGCTTATATATCATGTCTGGCAATATTGCTCCTAAAAGAACCAAACTCTTTTTTTTAACTCTAAGTAATTTCGCCAGAATCAATCCGACTATGATGTGGGTTATTAGATCAGGCATTTTGGTAAATGCCTCTTTTTGTTATTTTCCATTCTTTTAAGAGATAGAATACAGTGAAAACTAGAGCCATGAATGAGATTATGTACTTAATATAGTGGTTGGGGCTGTAATGTACATCAAGTAATTCTATATGGCCTTCTTTTTTGTATAGTCCATGTACAATAACCAAACCGTTTTTTACCGGAGTTATCTTATGGGAATTTGCCTTTACTTCTAATTCTGTTTTTCCAACTATGAATATGAAGTAATCTTCTGTGATATCTTTTATCCTTCCTACTTTTTCAATCTCTATATTGTTGTATTTTTCTGGATTTTTCTTAAATTCTCTCACAGATGGAAATAATCTGTTGAAGTGAGTGTAGGAATCATGGCTTACATAAAAGAGCAACAATATTAGAAATAATATAAGGATGAATTTAAATATCTTCTTTGCCATATTACTCGCTTCTATCTCTTATCAAATTTCTTTTCTATAAAGCTTTGATATAAATCCCATTCTGGTGCGAATGAGAAAAACCTCAGTGACCATCTTAGATTAGCGTCTATCTTCATAATAGGAACAAATATTTCGTATAAGAGCATGTTTGTTCCTGATTTTAGTTTTCTTTTTTTGAATTGTTTTGAATAAAGAGATAACCTATGTGTAAAAAATCTAAATCTTGAAATTATTGAGATTGTTTCTAGTTTTTTCTTATAGCTTTTGGTTAGCCAGGGGGTATTATTTGTGTCAGTATATTTCCATGATGCCCATTCTTCTATGGTGTTTGCGGGCCTGTATCCTGCTTTGACAGCATCATCATATACTGGTGTGCCCGGATATGGGCCATATACAAATAATCCATTTATTTCAAGCCTGTTACTTATTCTATATAATCTGTCGTAGAAATCTAATGTTTCATACATCTCATTTTTTGTTTCTTTCGGAATGCCTATGATAAAGCTCATCACTGGCATTATATTATGTTTAATACATTTCTTAGTGGCGATGATAACTTGTTCTGGTGTTATGTCCTTTGTTATCTTTTTCAGCATTGAAGGGGAGCCGGATTCAACACCTATTGAAAGCAATTCACACTTACTTTCTTTTAGGAGAGCCATGAAATCGTTATCAAATCTTGAGAGATAATCGGCCCTGCAAAAACTCATCCATTTAAATGACAGCCTATTTTTTATGATACCTTGTGCTATTTTTCTTACTCTTTTATTATCTACAAAGAAATTGTCCTCTACAAAATCTATTTTTTTTGGTTTGTATAACTTTACTATCTCTTTTAAGTCTTTTATAACTTTTTCCGGGCTTTTGGCTCTCCATCTTTTTTTGTGGAAATTGAGGCCATAACAAAATTTGCACCTATGTGGGCAACCTCTACTAGACTCATAACTAAAATATTCTAAAGATTCTGAATATTTGCTAATATCTATGAGGTCATATGCCGGGATATCAAGGTTATCCAAGTCTATGAATTCTCGGTCAGGATTGAAAATTGGCTTGTTGTTTTTCAGGACTACTGTACCCTTTATGTCATCAAATTTCTTCCCTTTGTATATTTTTTCTAATAGTTCTCTAAAGGTTTCTTCGCCTTCTGACTTTACAATGATATCTACATATTTATTCTTAATAGACTGGTATGGGAAGAATGAAACATGTACTCCCCCCCATATCAAAGGAATTTTTGGGTTTTTGTTTCTTATGAATTTACAAAATCTCAATGCTTCCTTTAATGGTGCGCCGGACATTGAACTTATCCCTATTGCCAGATAATCGTCAGGATTTATTTTTTCTGTATTCTCTATTCTCAAATCTAATACTTCTGGTTTAAAACCTTTTTTTCTTATATAGCTGGCAATAGCTAAAAGAGACATAGGGAATCTTGGCAGATCCATCTTTGGCCCGGTAAAAACAAGCAATACTTTCTTGGATTTCATTTTCTTTATGTTATTTATCGAGAGAATGTAAGGATTATATTTAACCTTTTCTGTGTTGTTTTAATTATAAGATATTTCACTTAAATAACAAAAAATATATAAAACAGGGGAAAACATAAATCTCAATATGTTTAAGTTTTGATTGTACTTCAATTAACTGAGTAATATGGATAAGAAGAAACTAAATTTGGGATGTGGAACAAAGACAATGGATGGTTTTATCAATCTGGATAAAATAAATGCTCCTGGAGTAAATGTTACACATGACCTTGATGATTTTCCTTATCCATTTGGAGATGATTCATTGGATTATATAATAACAGAGCATGTTCTTGAACATATTGGGAAATATCACGAAACAATAAAGGAACTTGTAAGAATTTTGAAGCCAAGGGGTATTCTTGAGGTTGTTGTTCCTTATACAACCTTTTTCTGCTCTGAATTTCATCATAGGTTTTTTAGATTCAACTCTTTACATTTGCATAGAAAAGTCACGTCTTTGGAGAAGTTAGAGTTATATAAAAACTTGAAGACCATCAAGAGAAAACTTGAGTTTGATAAGAAGTTTCCTTTTTGGTATAATTATATTCCTGAAATTTTATTTAATTTACATCCAATGGTAAGCCAGTTTTATGAGAAGACATTTTTTAGATACTTGTTTCCTGCTGCAACTATAAGGTTTATTTTAAAGAAGAAAATATAATTTGTTATATTAATATGGGTATTATGGGATTATTATGACTAAGAAAATCAGTTCAGATAGTATAGAAAGATGGGAGCCGAAATATAAGAAGGCATTTCTTGAGAAAAGAATGAGGAAAAGAAATATAGCAATTAATAAAGCAAGAATAATCTACTTTCTAGTTGGAGATATAATCAAGAAGAGCAATAAGATTATAGATTTGGGGGGCGGAGATGGTTCAATAAGAAAAGAACTGGAATTAATGAGCAAAAAGACCATAATAGGTACTGATTTGAATGCGGGGGGGCTTCAATATTCAAAGAATTTCTATCAATGTGATGCATCTGATACCCCATTTAAGGATGAGGAGTTTGATTTTGTAATTTCTAATGGCCTTTATGAGCATATACCGAAAAATAAGCAACTTAAATCTATCAAAGAGGCATATAGGATATTAAAAAAGGGGGGTTATATGTATTTTTTTACATGCAGTAAATATAGCATAATTGAGCCGCATACTCATCTTCCTTTCTTGGGGTGCATCCCCCAGCCTTTGGCCACACTAATTGCACGCGTGATTGGGGGAAGAAAAGTTTTTGATGTTTACTCACCTTCTTATGATGGGCTTATAAAGGATCTGTCAAAGTATTTTGTTGTAAATGATATAACTTTAGATTTAGTCTATAAGAAGAACAACCTATCTATTTCTAATAAAAGGATATTATCTAAATTACCTAGGATAATTAATAAGATGTTATTAAGAGTCAGTCCAAGCATTAAACTTTTATGCCGTAAAATGTAGAATAAGTGTTTCTATCGATAATTGCACTAATTAGTATAAAATAGGTGCAATTATCAATCTAGTGAATTGCATTAAATAATATACACTAATCATCGCAATTCATGATATGTTAGTTCTTTTGTTTTTACTTTTTTTGCCAAAAAAATAAGTGCCAGAAAACCAATTGAATATTTCATAATAAGGCCAACTATATATCTGCTTATTATTATTGGACTTGTGATTCCTATACCTATATAAATCCAAGTCCCGAATGATTCCTTTATGCCAAGCCCATTTATTGTAATCGGTATTAGGGCAATAATCATTTCCATACATGCCACTAAGTAAATAATCCATATGGATATATCCATGCCTAGGGAGAGGAAGATAAGATATATTGCAACCACACCAGAGAATATGCTGATAATAGTTAGTACAAAGTTGGTGATTAATGCAGCCTTATATGACTTGAAATATTTAAAAAATGTTTTAGAAAATCCCCTAAACTTTATGGCATATTTTCTTAGGATATATTTCTTTATTATTTCTCTGCTTTTTGATGAGACTAACAGGAATATTATTGTTGAAAACATAATTAGCAGGGCGATTGCAAGATTAAAGGCATATGTTTTACCTATAAGGAGAACAAACCCAACCACAGAAAAAATAGATATTACTGCAAGAGTAATTAACTTATTAATTAGTATTATGCTAGTGCTTTTTCCTATTTCTATATTGTTATCTTTTTTTAGAAAATACACTAAAGAGAATTGTCCGATCTTTCCTGGAGTTAATAATCCTATTGATTGGCTTATCAGATAATGCTTAAAGAATCTCCAATTACCTATTTTTATGTTAATCTTATCAAAAAGGAGTTTTAAGGCAATAGAGCCCATAAATGGGCCTAATAAATATGTAAGCACAATCGGAAATATGTAAATTATCTTGATAGTGCTTAATACTTCGATTATTTTACTGATTCCTACTTTCTGAAATAGTAAAGTAAGAATAGCGAGTCCGAAAATTAATCTTAGTATATTCCAATATTTATTTTTCATCTCTTCTGACCTTTATTTTTTATTCATATCAGCAAGAAAACCAAACACTATGATCTGAATGCCTGCAATTAGCAGTAATGAACTTAAAATAACCCTTGGTGTGCCTCCGGCAGCCCCTGTTTTTAGGATATTATATACTATCCAGACACCGATTAACGTTCCAAGAATGATAAAAAATCCCCCTATGGAACCAAAAAATTTCATAGGTTCATAGTCACGATATATTCTCAGGATATTTAACCATGCTTTTATTGCGTAGTCTATCGGGCCTTTCATAAGCCTGCTTTTACTTCCTATTCTCCTATTGAATGTTATGGGTACTTCTTTTATTCTGAATTTATGTTTTGCAGCTTTTATAATCTGTTCCTGGGTGTATGTATGTGTAGATATTATCTTTATATCTCCTGCAACTTTTTTTGTGAAAGCCCTGAATCCTGTCTGACCGTCTGTTATTTTTATTCTGCATATGTTTGATATAACTTTTGAGAATGCCTTATTTCCCCACCTTTTTATTTGGGACATCTGCTCTATCTTTCCTTTGAACCTGCTTCCTAAAACTAAATCACAGCCAGATTCTATCTCTTTTATAAGTAAGGGGATTTCTTTTGCACTATACTGACCGTCTGCATCAATATGCACTATTACATCTGCTTCCATGGCAAGGCTTTTTTCTATCTCTGTCTTGAAGGTTTCTGCAAGACCATAGTTAGTGGGATGATTAATTATGGCGGCTCCTTTATTTTTAGCTATTTCTGCTGTGTTATCTTTAGAGCCATCATTAACCACCAGCAATTTATAGCTATACTTTGTTTTTCCCATTACCTCTTTGATATCAGAGATAACCTTACCTATAGTCTTAGCTTCATTGTACGCTGGAATAGTTACAACTACTTTCATATTCTCTATAAAAGATAAACTATTTAAATAGGTTTCGAATAGTTTATATGGGGAATTGAATGGGTTTTTTAACTATACTATTGTTTTTTATTTATACATATGGGATGGGTTTTAGTACGACTTTTTTTCTTAATTATAAAGGAAATTTTCTAGAGAGAAATATCATGAGAGTGGGGCTGGGGCTGGCTATTTTTGTGTTTATAAGCGTGCTTTTTGGTATTGTAGGGGTTCCGCTTGACTGGAAGATCTTTTTCATATTGTCAGTTATAGGCCCAATAATTTTTGTGTCTTTTAATTATACAAAATTTAAGATACCTATAATAAAATTAAAGAAATCCCATTTATATGTTCTTGCAGTTATTTGTATGTTTTTTATTACTCTTTCTGTTTACAATAAAGGGTCTTTCAGCTATTCCTGGATGGAGGATGATGACTCCTGGAATCATGCAACAGGTGTAAAATATGTTACGATCCAGAGAACAATTAAAGGTGATCCTCCTGCACAATATATCGATCCTTATCCTCCGGGCTATGATATCTTGATGGGGGTGCTTCATCAAACCGAACCATCTTTACAATGGACATTGAAATTTTTTAATAATCTTATAATTGCTTTAGGCATACTTTTTTTCTATTTCTTTGTTCTGCATTTCACAGGAAAAAGAGGAACTGCATTATTCTCAACTTTTGTCCTTTTTTCTATTCCTTCATATCTCAGCCACTTTATCTGGGCGCATACTCTTGTTGTTACTCTTTTTTTGGTTTCGCTTTACTGTATAGAGATGATTAAGAAAGACAAGAGATGGATATATGCTGCTATTGTTGCTATTGCAAGTACCTGGCTTGTCCAGCCTACAAATCCATTGAAATTCTTTGTATTGTTTGTGGTCTATGTTTCTGTTAAATGTATTGTTGAAAAGAAGGTCAAATGGGATTTGATAACAGCAGTTATTGGAGGCTACTTGCTTGCTTTTATATGGTGGTTTAATCATTTAGAAGGCATACTTCCTGGAAAGGTGAAGAGTGCTGTTGAAGCTTCTTCCGCATCTGGAGGGGGATTTTTTGCTACTATGTTTTCATTTGTTCAGAAAGCATTTCCGCCAAGCAGCGGAACAGCAACAAGGGCATATACATTTAGGGAGATTGTATTTGTACAACACAACAATATGATAAATAATCCAATAGGCATAGGCCTCTTTATCTCTATTCTAATTGCTCTTGGTACAGTAGCTATATTATTGAGTTATAAAGGCTTAAAGAAAGAAGAAAATTCCTGGAAAATCATTGCTTTGATTTGTGCTATTCTTACTTTCCTGGGATTTAATACAATGACTTTTAATCTGCCAATTGGATTTATTTCATTTAGGTTTTGGATGCTTTTTGCCTTATTTGGCTCAATAGTTGCTGCAGAAGGCATTTGGTTATTGTTTGGTCTTTTTAAGAGGTATAAGTTTCTTATTCTGAGTGTATTTGCTATTGGTATATTGTTAACGTCCGCGCATCAGAAATATTCTGTTAATACTGTCATTTGGCCCCCTGGTTTGGGTTGGGCTTTTTATCCCCCGCCAAATCATCCATATCAGGAAGCTATTGATTATGCTTGGATTAAGGATAATTTACCAATTGACACTAATATATTTACTTTTGTGGATAGTTATGTTTTGGGTTTTGATATGTATGCGTGCCTTTGGTGTGAAGATATCAACAAGTATAGGGAAACTGCAATAAACCAAACAGCTTCTGACTTAAATCTTTGGCTGAAATCAAAAGGAATTGAATACCTTATTATTGATCAGAGAGCAGTCAGGAAATATGGTGTGGATGTTGTAAATAATAAATTACAAGAACTTTTAGGTTCTGGTGGATTTACACTTACCCATAGAAATTCTATGTTTGTGCTAAAGGTAGTTTAAGTGGAGGATAAAATGGCTGTATCATTTTTTTTGCCTTTTTACAATGAAGCAAGAATATTAGAGAAGAATGTACTTTGTATATATAATGAGCTTTTGAAATTAAAAAAGGATTTTGAGCTAGTTCTAGTGGATGATAGCTCTACCGATAATTGCCCTAAAATAGGGCAAAAATTATCTAAAAAGAAGAGTATAAGATATCTTAGGTTTGATAATGGCCCTTCAAGGAGGGAAAATCTAGCACTTGCTTTGAAAGAGGCAAGATATGAGATAGTGGCATTTTCAGATATTGACTTATCTACAGATCTTAAATACCTGCCTAGATTGATTAATGAGATAAGCAAAGGAGTGGATATAGCAACAGGGAGCAGATATTTATCTATAAAACCAAAAAGAGGAGTATTAAGGGCAATATACAGCACAGCCTATAATTCATTTTTAAGATTTTATTTTTCTTCAAGAGTAAAGGATCATCAATGTGGTTTTAAGGCATTTAGAAAGTCAGCTTTAATTTCTTTGCTAGAAGAGATGAGATATGATAAGAGTTTCAGGAGGGGGTGGTTCTGGGATGCAGAATTACTTATAAGAGCACAGAAAAATGGATTAAGGGTATCGGAGTTTCCAGTCAACTGGAAAACTGGTTCGAGTAGTACATTTGAAATCAGCAGAGAAATACTGATAATTCCATATATTTTTAAATTCAAGGAGAAACTTAAAAGATATAAAGGAAGGAAAGTAAAATGAAAAAGCCAGCTAAGTTAAATATCGGTTGCGGTAAGAAGAAACTTAAAGGATATGTCAATATAGACTTGAATCCTGAGTGTAAACCAGATATCAAGTTTGATGCTTCTAAAATAAAGAATTATTCAATTTTTAAAGATGAATCAATTGAGGAAATTAAATCGGAGCATTTTTTGGAGCATACACCAAATGCTGAAGAAATAATGAAGGAATGGCATAGAATACTTAAGAAGGGCGGCTCAGTTAAAATAAAATTGCCTCATTTTAGCAGGGGATTTACTAATCCGACACATATGCGTGGATTTGATTTGAGCTGGAGATTACATTTCGATAAGAAGAATAACTATTCTACATATGCAGGAATAGAATTTGAGGCGATTAAGGTAAGATTAAACTGGGCTGCTTTTCTTGACTATTATCCCTGCGGCAAGATAACTAAGGCTATATTGTATATAATGAATATTGTTATAAACTTTTTTGCAAATCTAAACCCAAATTTTTGCAGCAGGATATGGTGTTTTTGGGTAGGGGGATTTGAGGAAGTAGGGTTCTGGTTTAAAAAGAGATAATATATAGTTCTTTTCTCTATAGCTGGCTTAATTGATTGACTCTAGATAAGGTTGACTTAAGCCCTACTTCGCTGAGCTACGTTTGGGCTATGCTATGTTTACCTAATAAATGATGGCATAGGGGGTCTTAAGTTGACATTATACTTATACAACAGAAACATTTAAATTATGCTTTGCTTTTGTAGTATAAAGAAAGTGAACTATAAATTATTTTTCAAGAATAATAAATATTTGATCTTGATACTAGTCATATCATCTATTTTTTTGTTTACTGGTCTCGGTGACAGGAACATTGGCTGTGATGAAACATGGATGGTTATAGGAGCAGAAAATACATTAACCAATGGCTATCCTTATATATCTAAGACATTTGGTTTTTTTTCAGAACCTTTCGAACTTAGTGAGGATTCTTGGTTTACATATTACTTATTAGCTGGTTTTTACTTTGTGTTTGGAATAACTAATTTTGTAAGCAGACTGCCTTTTGCTCTTTTTGGATTATCCACAATTCTATTCTTTTACTTCTTTACTAACTATTTGACAAAAAATCGTAAGATAGCTTATTTAGCTACATTTTTGTTGGCTACTTCATATCCTTTCTATTCACATGCTCGCCAGGCACGATACTTTTCAGTTGTAATGTTCCTTACTTTGTTGCTTTGTTATTCTTATCTTAAGATTCTGGATCGTAAGGGAATTGGGTTTGATATACTTTTCATTGTCTCTAACACAGTTTTCTTCTATACTCATATACAACTATGGTTCTATATTGCAGCATCATTAATGCTACATTTTTTTATATTTGCTTTTGATAAAAAATATTTTAAAAGATTTGTAATTGACACTTTAGCCTGTTTATTTTTGTTTTCTCCATGGCTTTACTATTGGACTTTCATGAATTCATGGTTATTTGAAACAAAAGTTCCTACCTCGATATTAGGATTTTTATTTAAGCTTATTTTATCGTTTTACTATTATTTTATTGTAGTATTTTCTGTAATATTCCTGCTTCTTCTTTTTCTATATAAAAAGAGCAGGGAACAAATACTTTTTAATAAGAAATATACATTTATTTTTACTGTTATTTTGGGTCTTTTTGTGTTGATATCTTTGCTTGGTTTTAATCCCTTGCCTGAAGCAAGGATAATTGTGTCAGGGACTCTTCCTTTATCTATGATATTGGTTGCTCATATGATATATATCTTAAACCAAAAGTTGAAACTTCTTAGTGTGGTTTTGACAATTCTCTTGATTTTCAGCAATCTTCTTTTAGTCATCCCCCTATATCCTTTGAAAATCATAGGGGTAGATGATATGGTGAATTATGATGGGCAATATATTCCTGATTTTTTGGACAGGAGTCTTAATGTAAATTTCGGGCTCTGGAATATCATATTGGAGATATCTCATGATTATATGTCTATTTATGATTCAATATTCCCTAAGCTGGATAATCTTGGTATTTCAAATGGTGAATATACAATAATTACTGATCTGGATTTCAACCAACTGAATTACCAGTCTTCTAAAATGGGATTGAGGTTGGTGTTTCAGCAATTTGATTCAAAATCAGATAGACTTAATTATTCTATTTACCTGATTAATTATGAGGAGAATAAAAAGCTGCTGCTTGATAATCTTGATGATGATTTTGATCTGGAATATATTGAAGATTATGAGGATACAATATGGCAGGATTCTCCGAATCCGATATATCGCAGATATGGGCGCATTAAAGACCGGAATATGGTGCTTGCTTATAAAATTTCATGATAAATGAAAACCAAAATTAAGAATAGGGAAGGATTTGAAAGAATAACCATATGCACTTTTGTAGTAATAGCCATAGCTGTTTTGCTGCGGTTTTTATTAGCCTTTATTACTATGCCGGCAGGTGATGGCTGCTGGCATCTTAATGTGGCAAGATTTATTGCAAATAATGCAAAATTTCCCCTATTTGAGACATTAGGAAGAGAAGTTTTTGCAAGGCCGCCCCTATACCATATAATAGCTTCAGCTTTCTATATGATTTTTGAGAGTTTTGGGGCTGGTGGGATGGCTTTTAGGATAGTAAATCCATTGTTTGGCTCTTTGACTGTCTTGTTTACATATTTTCTTTTAAATGAATTTTTTGATAATAAAAAAATGATATTCTGGAGTGTTTTTTTTGTGAGTTTTTTGCCTTTACACTTATATTTCAGTTCGATACCACATATTGATATCTTGGTTTCTTTTCTTACTATACTGACTATCTTTTTTCTTATAAAGAAAATGTATTTTTTAACTGGGGTGTCTTTTGGACTGGCTATGCTTAGCAAGTATAGCGGGCCTTTCATATTCTTTATTATTTGTTTTTATCTATATCAAAATTTTAAATCTAAGCAGTTTATGAAAAAAATAGCCATTATATCTATACCTGCTTTTTTGATTGCTTTTCCTTGGTATATCAGAAATTGGATTTTGCTTGGAAATCCTGTCTGGCCAATGTTAGGATTTATTTTCGGGGGATATAGAGAGAGTATGTTTAGTTCATTTGGTTTTTCTATTGTGCCATTATTTAATGTAAATTGGCTCATATCTCTTTATTTAGGCCTTTTTGGTGTGCCGCAGGGCAATATATCTGCTTTGAATTTAATTCCTATGAGGAGCTTATTTCTTCCAATATGGGTATTATCTACTCTAATATTCATTTTTCCTCTAATTCTATTTTTTGCGGTTAGGAAAAAACCACAGAAATTGAAATTGTTTTATTTATGGGTAATCACCTTTATTTTTGTGTCTCTGTCTTTTTTACTGTTGTCTAGACTTTATCCAAGGATATTACTGCCTGCTGTGCCGGCAATCGGCTTACTATGGGCAATCGGATTAAGTAAGATACCCACTAAATATTCCAAATATGCCAATATTATCTTAATTATTATTGCTATTGGGTTTGCTGGATCTGAATTTTTCAAGACTAATTATGCTTCTAACCAATGGAAATATTATGATGAAGATTTTATGTGGGTCAGGGCTAATACAGAGAAAGATGCTATCTTCTTTGCAAATGGACAGTGTTTTTCTTATTATTTAGAAAGACAGGTTATCTCATCATATTTTTTTGATGAAGGCAGTTTGATAGATATTGCACTTTTGAGATTTAAGAATGTTGATTATATTTGGCTGAATCAGAATTTTGGGCCTGATCCCCATGCTAGATTAAATGAAGACATACTAGGAAAATTAGATCTTAACGAACCAATATACTATAATGAGGTTACGGGAACAGAAATATATAGAGTAGAATAATGAATATATTTAAGAATTTATTTTTTATGTCTTTATTTCAGCAAACCTTTTTCTTTCAGTTCATTGGCGGCTTTTTCAACCATATCATTAGATTCTGCTGTTGCAGCCCACTCTATCAATTCTTTCATTCCTTCTTCAAAGTTTACTTTTGGTTCAAAGCCGAGCTTATTTCTTATTTTAGTGATGTCTGAAAAACAATGTCTTACATCTCCTTTTCTGAATTTGCCCACTACTTGTGGTTTTATATCCTTTTCATATAATTTGGCCAGTATCTCCGCGACTTCTTTTATAGTCACATGTTTTCCTGCGCCAACATTAAAGACATCATAATCTGCAGACTTATTTTTCATTGCCAGAATATTCGCTTCGATGATATCATGTACTGATATAAAATCTCTTGATTGTGAGCCGTCTTCAAAGACCTGGGGTGGATGATTGTTTTTTATCATACTCATAAATATTGCTGCTACACCAGTATATGGGTTTGAAAGTGATTGTCTTGGACCATAGACATTGAAATATCTTAATGCTGTACTGGGGATTCCGTAAGCTTTTCCAATGTTCAATACCATATCTTCCTGGTCTTTTTTTGTTAGGGCGTAAATGCTGTTGATTTCCTGTTTCTTGGTTTCATCTGTTGGGATTGGCTTCAGAATCTTGTTGCAGCCAGGGCAGTGGACTTCCCAATCATTATTTTCCATCTGCTCATCAGGCCTTAATTGCGGGGAAACTTTTCCACAGGATTCGCATTCATAAGCGCCTTCTCCATATGTGCTCATAGAACTTGCTACAATCACTTTTTTAACATCATTTTCTTTATTAATAAGAGCATCCATCAGATTAGCT
Organism: Nanobdellota archaeon; assembly: GCA_023140175.1. Taxonomy (GTDB): domain Archaea; phylum Nanobdellota; class Nanobdellia; order Woesearchaeales; family WJIZ01; genus WJIZ01. The sequence goes on from JAGLMD010000059.1 coordinate 41,860, forward strand.
GTACCTAATGTGTTTGCATTGACATATCTTGTTATTTGGTACATGCTCTGGCCCACACCAACTAAAGCTGCATCATGAAATATTATATCAATATCTGATATTGATTTTTCAACTTCTTCGTAGTTGATCATATCTCCAGTGATAAATTTTGCCTGCTTGTTCAGGTAATCAGGAATCTTTCCTTGGTGAACCTGTGGTTCCAGGCTGTCAAATATAGTTACATCATGGCCTAGCTGAACTAGTTTATCTACAAGAAAGGATCCTATGAAGCCTGCACCACCCGTTACTAAAATACGATAACTCATTTTTTGTCCAATATTTTAGATATATAGATTTTATGTTATTATTTAAATCTTTTGCAAGCTAAACTTTTGAAGCGATGAGAATTCTTTCAGCATCTTTTGAATAATCTTTAATAAATCCAATGTTTTTTAAAGAAAAAGAATTTATCTTAATGCTGAAAGATAAAGAAAAGAGTGTTGGTAAACAGGCTTTGGTGGAGCATATTATACCCTAATAACTCTAAAAGATTTTGAGAGGGAGTAATTGATGCAATTTGACAAAAACGAATATACAAAGATATTTAATGAATATATCAAAGACAACAAAATAGTTAAATCTAATCAGGCCTATAAAATAAATTTATTTATTGGGAAATCCAAAAACAGCTTAGTTATAGCTAGAGGCACTCCAAAAAAGATTACTGATTATAAAAAAGAACTAAGCAAATTGATAAAAGAGAAGAAACTGGAAAATGTAAAGACGGATTTCAGATGGATTCCTAAAAAAGATAAAGTGGATTATTACAAGAACCAGGGTATTGTGATTCTTCCATATACACTTGCTTCATATCAATCAGGAATTACCAATAATGCAATAACCCCTGATTTCTGTTGCTATGACAAGAGTAGTGGCTTTATGGAAAATAGTTGATAAGTTCAGGCTGAGAAGAGGGGCAAGAGCAGAGAATCCGAAAGCACTTGCATAAGTATAAAGAAAGCCTTTGACAATCGTTCTCCATACAAAAAGGAAAAAAGAATACAGGAAAAAAGCGAACCGGGTTGGGATTGCAAAACAGCAACCATGATTGTATAAGAATTCAATATAGGTAAAATAAGATGGTCAAAATAAAGCTGGCAGTTGTTGGTTTTCCATATAACCATCCAACTGGAATAAGAAATATTAAGGCAATAGTAAAGTTATCTAAATTAAAGAATATTTTTATTGACCTTGTCACAGTAACAGAATGGAAAGGATATAAAGTCAGGAACATAAAACAGTTCGAGAACAAAAATCTTAAGATTCACCTTCTTACCCCTAAATTCTTCAGTAGAGTTAGCATACAGTTCAGGTATTATATGAAAGGATTATACAAAAAATTAGCGCAGATTAATCCGGATATAATCTATGTGATAAATGAGCCATTAGCTATAAACACATTCCTTGCCACAATATATTCAAAAAAACTGAAGAAAAAGATAATGTGCTTTGTATGGGACAATGTTTTTATCAGGAAGATACTTCCAATAAGGATTTATGAAAAGTTCACCCATAAGAATATGGCCAAAATCATTGCCGGCTCAAAAGATGCTATAGATCTTATTGCAAAAAAAGGCTATCCAAGAAAAAATACAGCAATAATTCCCTTAACTGGTGTCGACACTTCATTCTTCAAACCTTCTAATACTAATCTATGTAATGAATTAAACATCAAAAAAGAAAAAACTTGTTTATTCATTGGCAGGCTGGAAGAAGAAAAAGGTATACAGTATATCTTAGATGCAAAAGCTATTTTAGATAAGAAAGGCAAGAAATACATTTTCCTATTTATTGGAGATGGAAAGATCTACAACATATTAAATGACATAGCAAAGATAGACAAGAATGTAAAAATAAAGAAATGGGTTGAATACAATGACCTTTCAAAAGCATATAACTCAGGAAAAGTATTCCTCTATCCTTCTGTTCCTCAGAAATTCTGGGAAGAGCAGTTTGGATACTCAATGCTAGAAGCAAAGGCATGCGGAATTCCTGTAATAGCCTCTGACATGTCAGGCCCCAGAGAGATAATAAAAGACAAGGAAGACGGCTTCATAATCCCAAGTAAGAACGCTAAAGAGTTGGCAGAAAAGGTAGAATACCTTATGGAAAACAAGAAAATCTATAATGAGTTCTCAAAAAAATCAATAAAGAATGCCAAAAGATTTGATAATAAGATCATAGCACAAAAGTTATATAAAGAATTACTAAGTTTGCATGGAAAAAAGAAATGAAAAAAATCAGGCCATCAAAAGAACTAAAAAAAGATATGGATAGGTATTATAACAGCTCAGAGGGTTACCTGAACCATCTTAACAGGAAAAGAGGCAATTATTTTGATTATTACACATATTTTCTCTCAAACCACTTAAAAAAAATAAAAAAGGGTTCAACAGTATTAGAAGTTGGATGTGGAGACGGCTTTACCACATTCATATTATCTAAAAAATTTCCCAAGCTTGAGTTTATTGGCACAGATGTTTCAAAAAAATTCATAGAATATGCAAAAAAGAACTTCCAGAATGAAAAGCTTAATTATAAAGTAGAAGACTCATTGAATTTCTTATTAGAAGACAATTCTGTTGATCTAATAACTTCAACAGATGTAGTTGAGCATGTTCCGGATATTCCCAACTGGCTTGATGAATCAAGAAGAATACTTAAAAAAAATGGACTTCTCATTATAGTTACAGGCAATCATTTCTCACCAATACAGCCTTTCTTAGATATAATAAGGTTTGAGAAAAGGCCTCCATTAGCACCAACCTATCTAAGCCAGTTTAAGCTATTGTTCTATAATATATATATGAGTTTCAGGAAAATGATAAAGCCATCTTTCATATATGTAAAGCCGGATTTATCAAGAATAAGCGATGATGGAGGTGACTTTGATGCAGTGTATATGGCAAACCAAATGGACATTGTTAGTTATCTAAACAAAAAGGGGATGAAAATACTGAATATGAGCTTCAAAGGCCATGATCTATTCTCTAAATTTACTGGCTATTGCCTGCCTCACTTTTGCGGGATGGGAATCGTTGCCAAAAAGATATTTTAATAAAAAAAATTTTAAAAAAGGACTAATATCTATACTTTATGGACACTGTCAAACTCTCACTGATTAAGCTAAGCGATGACCCGCATGAACCGATTAATCTTCTCACTATTTCTTCCTATCTGAAAAAATACATTCCCGAATTAGAAATCAGGATAATAGACAGAGCTTATGAGAATGTTCTGGAAGAGTTGGATAAATTCAGCCCGGATATAGTAGGAATATCAGCTATGACAGTAGAATATAGTTTAGCAATAAAACTGTGTAAAGCTATCAAAGAAAAGAGGCAGATCCTAGTAATAGTAGGCGGCACGCACATATCATTTCTTCCAAACTCTTTTGACAAATGTTTTGATTTAGGCATATTGGGGGAAGGAGAGTTGCCTTTCTTAGAATTAATCAGAAAATTCAAGGAAAATCCGGGCACATTTAAAGAAAAAATAAGAGAGACAGAGGGGATCGTTTTCTATGATGACAAGAAATTGGTTATAAAGCCGCAAAAAGAAGTCCTGCAGGATTTAGATGAGATCCCTATTCCAGATAGGTCTTTGTTGAATCCAAATAACTTTGATGTAAAGCCAGTCTATACAATAGGAACATATGAAAAAAGGAACTCCATATTGACCTCAAGGGGTTGTCCATACAGGTGCAAATTCTGTGTCTCTGCAAGGTTCTTCAACAAGCTAAGGCTACATTCTGCAAGACGGGTTGTAGATGAAGTAAAATACCTTTATGAAAAATATGGAATAACCCATATTAATATCTGGGATGATCTTTTTTGTGTGAGTGTACCTAGATTAAGAGAGATTGTCAATCTATTGGAAAAAGAGGGCATAAAAGGAAAAATCAGTTTTCATGCTACTATAAGGGGCAATCTGGCCAAAGACGAGGTATTTGAATTATATAAAGAAATGGGCGTCAAATCAATAGGCCTTGGTTTTGAATCTGGCAGCCAAAGGATTCTTGAATATTTGAAAGGCCAGAACATAACAATTGAACAGAACCTCCTGGCTATTGAGAAAGGCATCCGGCAAGGATTTAAGATGATGACTTCTTTTATGATTGGTGTCCCTACAGAGAAGATAGAGGACATGAAAAAAACCAGGGATATAATGAAAAAATGCATAAATATGGGAATAAGCAGATTGTTTATATATATCCTAACACCCTTTCCAGGAAGTGAGTTCTGGGATCTTGCCCTTGAAAAAGGAAAAGTAAGTGAGGATATGGATTTTTCAAAGCTCTCCTTCCATAACAAAATCCCTCTTCTTATGGATGAAGATGTTCCAATAAAAGAATATTTAAAAGTAAGAAAGCAGATACTTAAAGAAATGAACAGAATTAAGTATAACTGCCTAAGGGATTACTTCAAAGATGATCCGGTAAGAACGTTGTCCGGAATAATGAAGAATCCATTCAGTTCTCTGCTTAAGGCAGTAGGATTAAAGAACGAGAAAGAAGAAGTGGATGAATTATGAGAAACCTAAAATGTAAAGTTTATGATAATGAAATTTTAATAAGTGAAATAGTAAAGAAACAAAAAGATTTTATGAAAAAATTAGAGATCCTAATGCCTAAGAGTTTGGGAGTTTACAAAGGAAAAACATTATAAATAAATGGAAAAAGCATATGTTAATCAATAAAATGGAAGATGTAAAATCATACTTGGAATTTGGATATAAAAAAGGTGAAGAGAAAGTAATTTATGATAGCAAGGAAGAACAGGATGCATATGATTTTTTTATGGTGCCTAGGTATTTAAAAGACATAATATCTTATAGGACAGGTAAAATAGAAAATGTGCATCATAAAGATGACCTGACTGATAATAAAAAGAAGTATGCTGCCCTCACAACATGTAAAAGATTTAGTGAGAACTTGGTATTCTATGAGGTTGGCTCATCATTGATGGGCGTAATAGATTCATTGGAATATATAAATAGGCAAACCGGAAAACTAGATATCAAAAAAATCCAATTTATCGGAGTAGATAACTCTAAGATGATGAACCATGTTGCCAAATATATCCACCATGGATATGATATTAAGCTATATGAGGGAAAAACAAAAATAGAATGTGATGTTTTTTTTGCCAAAGGGGTATCTATTTTGTATGCATTCGAAAATGAAGAAATCTTTTGCAGCACATTGCTTGATAGCAAAATAAGTATTTTTGATTACACTTTCTCCACAAAAGATAAGCTTAATGAGTTTGTAGGTACAGGGAAAAAAGTTACTTTTTTATCACTGGACAAATGCAGAGAACTATTAGACAAAGAGGGCAAGATTTTAATTTTAGAACCATCACAAAGAATAAAAAATGATGATGAAAAAAAAGTTACTTATGAGTGTATATTTGGAGATAAAGAAATTGTTTCTTTGTATTTAGAAGAATTGAAGAAATCCTGAAACAAAAGTAAATATCTTGGCCGCCAATAATAAAAGAGGTATAGTATGGTTCAAAAAAATACAATAGAATATGGATATGATGGAAAGAAACCATATAACTTTTCAAGATATAAAGGCAAAGAGTTTCTTTTAGAATATGAAAAATCACGCAAAGAAGCTATTTCTAAACTGGGCAATCTGGAGATTATAGAGGAAAACTGGTTAAATGAAGTAATACTAAAATATTATGAAACAAAAAAAGAGATAGACAATCTTTCAGGAAACATTGTCCTATCATTGCAATTCATCCAGAACTATCTAAAAACAAAAGATATTAGGTATCTGAATGCCTGTCTCAAAGCCAATGACTTAATTTGCGGCAGCCTAGATAAAATAAATTCTAAAATGTCGAGGAAATGTGCATTTACTTCAATAAGCTTAGAACTGAAAGAAGTAAAAGAATTATACAAAAAAAGGGGGATTAAAATTGAATAATATTGGAATACTCCTATATCCCGGAACAAGAGCAATGTTTTATATGCAAGAACTAGTTAACAATAAATTGAATCCTTCTTATGCATTAATATTAGATAATAAAAATAATCACTTTAAAGACCTCATTAAAATATGCAAGAACAATGAAATTGAGTATGAAACATTAAAAACAAGCAACATAAATGATATTGAAGTAGTTGAGAAGATAAGAAAGAGAGAAGAAAATTACTTTATTTTTTCGGGTGGTGGTATATTAAGTAAAGAAATTGTGAATATAAAAAAATTCATCCACATTCATCCGGGTATCCTGCCCGAATACAAAGGAAGCACATGTTTTTACTATAGCCTTCTAAATGATAAAAATATAGGAGCGTCGGCATTTATCATGAAACCGGAAATCGATTCAGGTGAAATCATTGCAAAAAAAGTATTTCCCTTACCAAAGACAATGGATTTAGATAACTATTATGATCCATTCATAAGATCAAGATTATTATTAGAAATCATTAAAAACAGGTCTTATGTAAAAACAAGATTACAGACAAAAAAAGGAAAAGACTACTATATAATTCACCCTGTTTTGAAGCATATTGCTTTGTTAGATTTAGAAAAAGAGATAAAAAATTAAAATGATATCAATTAAAGAACTATACTTAAAATACAAAAAACCACAAGTAGATAAGGTCAAATTAGATCCGTGGGGCAGGTTCATTAATATTATCTCAATCCCCATCACAAGGTTTTTGCTGGGCACAAGAATAACACCAAACCAAGTAACATATTTCTGGACAGTTCTTGGGATTATTGGTGGTCTTTTCTTTATACCTGGAACTGTGAAATATAATATCATCGGTGCAGTGATTCTAAATATATCCTGGGTTTTTGACGCAGTAGATGGAACAATGGCAAGAGTAAGGAAGATATGTTCCCCCATGGGGTTCTACTTAGAATCACTTGGGCACTGGCTTAGCACAGTATTTATGGGTATGGGTATAGCGATTGGTGCATACAACAAAACAAAAGAGATTAACATATTGATATTAGGATTCTTATTCTGTATTTCGATACTATTATTTCATTTGCTTACAAGAGAAAAAATACACATATATCTAAAAGAAGGGATGTATAAGAAAAAGGCTAAGGAAAGCAATCCTATAAAAATAAGTAAACAGGAAAATAAAAGTCTAGTACAAAGAATCTATGATATTGCCCTCCATTTTTATCAAGGAGATTTTTTCTTTTTGATTATAATACCTTTATCGCTATTAAATATGGTAGAATATATGGTTATCTTCTATGGGATTACTTTTCCAATCTTAATACTCCTGCTATATATTTATGAGGTAAAAAGAGGATTTGAATGGGTAGATGGGCTACATAAATAAAGAAACTGTTAATCTGATTGAAAATTAAAGAATTTTTCAAGACAGCATTTATCCAACCACCCATTATATCTTTCATAATCATCCACAGTATCAAACTCTAACCATCCATGTTTGATAGTTATTGGTTCAACCTTATATCCTGCATCTATCAATGCCTGTAACATACATGTCATATATGCTTTCTTAAATGATTTGGACCTAAACCACTTTTTATCCTTATTAAAATATTTATTCTTGTTCTCATGATAGACTTTTTTCAATGCCTTAACTCCTTCCCTGGAGAACTTGATCAATCCGACATATCTTAATTTAGCTTCATCATGATTGCAGTCTGGATTTCCCAAATCAACTATTTCCCCTTTTTCATCAAGGACTAAACTCTCAGTATCCTCTTTTGGATTATCCAATCTAGCTTTCCAATAATCCCAGTAATCCTCATCAACCGTAACACCAATATTCACATCACTATTCAAAATTTTCTCAACAATTCTCTTCTCATATAGAATATCTGCATAACAAACTAAGACTTCACTATCCAGCTCTTCCTCAGCACAGAACAGGGTCTCTATCATGTTGGTATTTGCATAATCTTCATTAACATAATATTTGACACCCCTAATCTGAATCTTGTCAGGCTCAAATCCCTTGACAATTATGATATCATTAATGCCGCATTTTCTTAATGTCTCTACCTGCCATTCTATTAAAGCCTTACCGTTGAAATTGAGCATACACTTAGGCAGGTTCTCGGTATATCTGCCTAATCTTGTTCCCATTCCTGCTGCTAAAATTATTGCTTTCATTATACCCCCTTAAATACTAAAACTGCAGTTATATTTAAATAATATGTAATATTTTAATCATTCTACAGTGACAAAAATAGAAAGGTTTTTAAATAAGAGATTACCTTGAATGCATAATGTCTACAAAGGAAAAGTTAAACTGGATTTTACTACCTTATAAAGGAAAGGGGGTCTTAGAAGTAGAAGAAAGAGTGCAACAATTTACAGAAAGAGACCTCAGTAACTTAGTTGAAGAGCATGCAAGAAAGATTGCTAGGCACCTAGGTAAAGATGAAAATAAACTTGTTCAGGCCATAGTAGAAGAAAATAAAAAAACAATCAATGATTATATTCCTGGTCTTTCACCACAATTTGCACAAGAAGAGATTTACAATCTTGAGGGATTTGATCCTACTACCGAAAGACTCACTTTGGGTATTACAACAGGTCTTATGGCAAAAGCACTTCAGAATGTCTATAAAGATCAAGATCCGACACAGAATCCGATCGTTCTTCAAGGAATATTAATCACAAAAGATGAAAAAATAGTATTAGGAATAAGATCTAAACCTAATTTCAGAGCCAATCAACCTGATGAACCTTTCGATTATAAAATTATGCCTATTCCTGCGGGTTATGCTCTTCTTCATGAAGAAAAAAATCTAACACAGCTATTTTATCTTGAACTAAATGAAGAAAGTGGATTACATGAAGAAAACATAGCATCACTATCTATAATCTATAATCATGATGATATAGGATTTACAGGAGGAAAAAGGATAACTCTACTGGCTTATACCAACAATTCATTTAGAGAAGTTGAAGAAAGTTGGAGAAATGCACCACATAGTTGGGAATACGAAGGATTGCTTGAAATTGAATGTAGCTCCAAAGCAATGAGGGAGTTATTAACAACAAGAAATTTCTCAAAATATCATGAAAAAGCAAAAGGATTATTAGAACCTACAATAGTACCTGTATTCGAATATATAGCAAGCAACCCAACCATTATTAGAAGATAAAATCCTTCAAACTGAGACTACCTTCCCCTCACCAATTTCTCAACCGTTTTTTTAGAAATCCTTTCAGGAGTATCTGGAAACGATTCATAAGGTGGCGGTTCCGAGGGAATATACTCTAATTCTACTGCCCTTATCTGAAAGATATTTCCGCAGATATATTCCTAGTATCTGGCTTCGGGCTATATTCCCAAAACACACTACACCTATTTGCTTAATATTTCTCATCATTCTACACTTTTCCAAAACATATCCTTATTAATAAATGCTCTAACTATTTTCTCATTCACTCCTTCATCCGGGCTTCTCCGTTCAGGATGCCATTCTATCCCTACAATAGGCAAAGATTGATGATATATTCCCTCAACTACACTATCTGAAGTCTTTGCAAATACAACCATATTTTCACCTATACCCCCTTCAATAAATCCATAATTATGATAAGAATTAGTTTCAAAACTCTTGCCTAAAAAATTAGCTTTATCACCCATAACATTAACATTATGTGTAACCGCAACATGCCCAATAAAATCTTTAACCTCATCTTTAATACTAACTAATTTCCCACCAAAAAAAACATTTATGAATTGCATCCCTCGACAAATCCCCAAAACAGGCAATTTCTTTTCAATGGCAATCTCAATCATCTTCTTCTCTGTTGAATCCCTTATCTCAGAAAAGTCGGAATTTGAAGGCACTTTACCCTCATATAGTGCAGGATTGACCATATTCCCCCCAGTCAGTATTAGGCCTTCTATAGGCAATTCATCAAAATAAAGACCAAGATCCTTTACGCAATTAGGGATAACAATCAATTTTATACCACACTTCTCAAGATAGTTTACATAATTATTTTCAAGATTATCTACATAATCTCCGTGTTTATTCTTGTCATTCCGTTGTGATATTGCTACCAGCATGTTAAACCACCCCCCATAGGAGTTATTTTCTTAAACTTACAATCAAGAATAATTCCTTTAGCCTTTCTTAAGCTATCAAAAATCACCCCACATCCTATTGCTGCAGGAATTCCAAATTCCGCACACCTTATCGACATATGAGATGCCACCCCCCCATATTTAGTTATCAGTCCAGAAATATCTCGGGTAAATATCCAATCATAACCCGGATCTCCATTCTCTATTAAGACAACTTTGCCTTTAACATCCTGAAAATTTCCATCACCATCTTTAACAAGTTCCACTATCTCCGACTTTACTGTCTTTTGAGTTATATAATTTGGCCTAGGCTTATAATACTCTATGATATCAAAATCATCTTCCGAAAAAATCAAAGGAGGCAGAACCAACCCTCCATTAAGTTCTCTTTCTTTCATTCTCAATTTTATTAATTCTTTCCACCCCCGGGTTAGCTTATTTCGCCCCCCTAGAAAATCTGATAAAATATCATTTATATCTAACATGGAGAGTTCAAGTCTAGTAAAGCCCATTTCATACCCTGCTTTAGAAATAAGCTCAATACTATCACTAAGATTTTTAGTGAATTCAAATTTCGAGAATTCTCTTGCAGTGATAGCATCTCTGCAAAAATCGAAAAGATATTTTGCAGAAAAATTCATGCCCTTTTTTTTAAGAAAGCCCGTGATAATATTTTCAATATCAGGAGTAAGCTCAAAATTGGAAGATTTAATTTCGCTACCAACATCAGGAATCGCACCTAAAAGAGAAGGATTTGATTCATATCTCAAGCTACATATATCATATGACCCCGGCCTTAAATGATAGTATTTCTTAATAAACTCTTCCTTACTGATATTTCCAGAATGCATCATTTTGAAATCTTCATCTATCTCAGTTGCAACAGTACGTATAGACCTCATAAAATTATCAAATAGGGTCTCATCAATTATTCCTTTTTTTACCATGCTCTTTAATATAATTTTACCTATAAAAGCAAGCCTAGCTAATCTAGAAAACTCCACAGTTCCTTTTTCTTTGCATTTATCAAGCAAAGATTTTGCATTTTTTATTGTTTCACCAACAGAAACATTTTTTATTTCACCTAATCGGATCTCCCCCCTTTCCACCCCCATATCAGTTATGGACTTTAAATCATCTTTGATTGACTCTTTCGAATTCTTAATCAGGTTATTTGTCAATTTAATTAAAGATTTTTTAAGCTGAATTACTTCTGCAGAACTAAATCCATTCTGAATTAGCTCAGTAGACCGATCATCAAAACAGAAATCAAAACAACTATAGACTATATCAAATTCAACTTTGTCTTGTAATTCAGGATTTTTTTCAAGTTTATTTAGATAGAAATCTACTAGTTTCCCCCTCAGCTCCTGAGAAAGTGCGGCCGGAACAAAAGAGTTAAAACTATGCCTCACATCAATATAAGGTTTATTTCCAAATAAAACAACAAGTTTGCCTGGGTCTACATTATAATAACCTTGCGAAGTTCTTGCTTGATGCCATGAACTAGCAGTTATTATATAATCATACAAAGAGTAATCTAGATGATGGGGATTGTCCCCTATTATCTCAGCAGGATTCCAATCAGGCATATCGGCAAAAATAGTTCTATTGCCTGTAAGATGTTCCTTTTTCTTACAAAAATCAGTAAATTTCTTTTTTAGGATAGATATCTTCTCCTTCAAGTCATCATCCAGATCATAGTTCTTCAGGCTAGTAGTTAGTGGCCTCACCTGAAATATTATAATTTCACCGTTAGTATCAATAGCAAATTCTATATCTAGCCCAATACCTTGAACTTTTTCCTCGATTTCTTTAACAGAACCCAGAAGTCGCTTAAATTTAATAGGTATTTTTGAAGCATCGACAAATCTTGAAATCTTTAGGAGATTACCCTCAACACCCTTAGTGACTGTATCGCTTTTCCCGGTCGAATTATCATAATTAATCACATAATAAGGTGCATTATTCTCAAGTGTTCTCGTAAAGATAACCCCACTCATGATAATGTTCTGAGTGTGTGTCTGGATAAGAACTTGATTAAAAGAGCTTTCAGAATTTTTAGATTTATATGATTTAATTACCCTTTTTATGGCCTCTTCAACTTGTTCTTTAGATGATGAATCTACATCTAGTTCGCTTTCATAGCAGCCAGCCATGGAGTTTTCTAAAGTATCTTCATTAACAGCAGAACTTCTAACAACAATCATGCTTGGAGAATACTTATTTGATATCTCCTTAATTAATGACTCCTTCCTGTTTTTCCAATCAGAAACAGTGAACACAAATATATCTTCAATCTTAGATAATTTCAAAAGTGGTTTTAATGCTTCAAGGGTTTTTGCTTTTGTAGAGATAATCACTTTATTGATATCTTGAGAATCTGATCCTAAGCTAGCTTCACCACTCACTAAAGAAGCAAAGTCGATAACATCCTTTAATTTATCTTTGTAGTCAATTACCTTACTCATTATCTTATAATTAGATAACCTTGAATAATATGGATGCTGAATTACATCCCCGCCTATACTTTTGACATAATCTGAACCTGGAACAAACTTCCAATCAGACCCATGTACAATCATAATCTTTGCTTCAGGAAATTCTTCATGCAGTTTCCTTAAATTATCAGTTGGATCTACATCTGACTGAGTCATTACTCTGTCTACACATTTTAGTGCAGTTATGATGGCCTTTCTTTCTTTAAAATTCGCGATTGGTTTTGCCCTGTTTTTCTCAACAGCCTTATCAGTTAATACACCACAGACACTATAATCAGATATTGATTTAGCAAATTGTATAGAACGGAGATGACCATAATGAAAAAGATCTGCAACTGTGCCACTATAAGCTATTTTTTTGATACTTGCCTTGTTTATCTCAACTATATCTCCATCCCTAATATCAGAATCATTAGGTATAGTGACACAAAGCTGGCCATTAGACTTATTCTTCCAAACCCTTTTTTTCATGAAATCACCCACTAGTAACACTAGTAAAAAAATTATAGATAATAGACTTATTTATAAAACTTTTTGTTTTTCGTATGTATTCCCCACATTGAACAGTTCACGACCAAAAGTTGTAATTTTAATTAAAAATCTCTAATTGCATTGCTTTTATCAGTTTCTTTTGAGATTCGGTAAGTTCATTTATATGCCTTATTGCTTCTTTTCCCCCAGCAACTTTAGTATAATAACAGGTGATTTCCTCCAGTTCTTCAAGTGATTGTTGAGTTGTTATCTGATGTTTTGTTTCACTTAACCTATTTCTTAATATTTGGTATAACTGTAGGGCCATAATACATGTGTAAACATGACTTTCTATCCTCTCATCCTTAGAATGCAGCATTGGACCAAGCACTATAAATCTATTTGTATATGCATTTGCTTTTAAGAACTGAAAGTTCTTTTCGATTTTATCTTTATTAAAAAATAATTCCAAAATATCTTGAGGTAATAAGCCTAATCTGTTTGTAA
>JAGLMD010000006.1 GCA_023140175.1 Nanobdellota archaeon
TACCCCCCTCATCCAATAATTTTCCTGTAGATTTCTGTTTCACAAATTCGGATTTCTGTTCCTCGTAACTTTTAGTTTCTTCATTGACTAGAATAGTATCTTGCTCCGTATCCAGTTCTTCTATATTATCGTATTCAATACCCAAAAACTCCTTATCGAATTCATTAAAATTTAATGCTGATGTTTGATCTTTATAGCTACCAACTGAGGGATTATACTTAGCTTTTAGTTCAGAAATCATATTGTTTGCATATTCTTCAGTTATTTTTTTATCGGCCTCTAGCTCTTTTACTCTAAGCACTCGAAGATTATAATTATAATAATTTTCGTTTGCTTCTTTTATGTTATCCCCATATTTCCCATAGAATTCAGCAACAGTCCAATCGTAGCCCGGACCTTGATCATTAATACCTAACCAAGTATCCTTTGTACCAATATCATCTAACGATTTAATATCTTTTTTTTCATTTATCCATACATAATCATATCCAAAGCCATCATCTTCTACAGCTATTATTTTATTTACTTCATTTCCATCCTCATCATCATGAGTAATCTTATAGTAACTATATCCTTCCTCATCTGCTCCAATTTTCTTGAAATTTTGGAATGAATTTAATTGAGTTGAATCTAAATAAATCCCACCATTTTCCTTATTATCTATTTTAGTATATGTTTCTGTGTGACCATCTGCAATAAACATCGTCTCTCTTATTACTGAATCTTCAGTATTAGCATCATCATAAATATCTCCCCTAGTAAAGTCCCATCCAACATCGGAATCTCTATCTTCAATTGTTTTGCTCCAATCTAAACCTTCAATATATTCTACTTTTATTTTTTCTAAATCTCCTGGCGTGATTTCCTTATTATTTATATCAACAATTTTAATAGAATCCCATTTATCACCTACCTTATAGATATTATACTTATATCCATTTGAATACTCTCTTTTAACAATGTAATATTGATATTGGTCATAGTCTGCACCTATATTCCCCAATATTCTTAATTTTTTAAAGTTAGTCCAACTTAATTGAAGATCAGCCTCTGGCGTTTTTACATCTATCCCTGTCGCTAGCTTTAGTTTCTGTTCTGGTGTGACTTCAGGTATGTCTTTAGCTAGAACAACTCCACTCCCAACTACCAAAACTAACAAGATTATCAGGAAGATTTTCTTATTCATCTGAATTACACCCTAATAATTCTGAAGCTGCCAGACTATATCTGCCAGCCATAACCAACATCGCAATCAATTTCATTCTTTTCATCTTATTTCCCAGTGGCCTCCTTTGGCAGGGCCGATTCTCTTGATAATGCCCTTATTCTTTAAATGATGAATATTCCATTCAACTCCTCTTCGGCTAAGGCCTGTCTTTTCAGCAATATCTTTTTGTGTCGCATTAGGGTTTCGCTTTAAAATCCCGATAATTTTCTCCACAGTTTTCTCCACAGTCTCTCGGATATTCTTTCGTTTAGCCATTCCCAATATCTTTTCTTGATTTTCACCTACCTTTTTACCTACCTTTTCACCTACCTTCCTTGAAGCAATGGTCTTGTCATACAGCTCGACTAAAAAAGAAGAGTTATATTTAAACAATGGCTCTGGAAGATTTGCATTTTTAAGAGCCTGTTTAATCCTATTGATTCCAGTTCCTAATTTTTCTACATAGTCTGTCCTTAACAGCAAATTTGCAACTAAAGAATTCCTTGTTCTGCTTTTCCTTCCAAAATCCTCAGGTTTTAATCCTTTTACTAAGCCGCCAGGATTTGAAACTGCTAATTTGTTTCTGAAGATTTCGATTAAAATGTCTTCTGCATTATCAAAATAATCTCTATGTATTAGTTTCATCTTATTTCCCAGCGGCCCCCTTTGCTTGGGCCTTTCCATGCCAGCCCCTTTTCTTTCTTTAGTTTCCTGATGTGGTATTTTACTCCATCAATTGAAATGTTCAATTGATTTGAGATTTCTTCTTTAGTGACAGCAGGATTTTGATTGATTATACTTAGGATTAAGTCAAATGTTTTGGGGGTA
>JAGLMD010000060.1 GCA_023140175.1 Nanobdellota archaeon
CTCTTGATCTAAAATATGTTGTCATAACTTCTGTCACAAGAGATGATTTACAGGACGGCGGAGCAAGAACTTTCATCAACACAATAAAAGAGATAAGAAAACTCTCACCAGAAATAAAGATTGAATTACTCACTCCGGATTTCCGTGAAGAGATAAAAAGAATTATGCATTTCTCACCAGATGTCTTTGGCCATAATATAGAGACAGTGAAAAGATTATTCCCTGAAATAAGGCCTCAATCCAATTATATAAAATCTTTAGTTTTCCTAAAACAGATAAAAGAATACAATCCACATCAACTGACAAAATCTGGTTTGATGCTCGGCTTAGGAGAAACAAAAGAGGAAATAATAGAAACATTGCAAGACTTGAAAAAAGCTAAAGTGGATATTATAACGATGGGCCAATATCTCCAGCCAAGACAGGATTTAGCAGAAGTAAAAAAATTCTACACCCCAGAAGAATTCAAGGAATTTGAAGAAATTGCAAAAGAATTGGGTTTTAAGAAAGTGTTCTCAGCTCCTTTGGTTAGAAGCAGTTATCATGCAGAAGAATTGTTTTAATTTTGATTATTCTTTTTTTACTAGTTTATCTTTTATTTGGGCTTACCATCTGCTCCGGGTCCTCCTTTACCATTGGGATCCTTTTCTTTAGGAATCTTTCCACCATTATCTCCCTCCCCTATTTCTCCTCTATAACTCGTATCTTCTTCTGTCTTTTTTCTTCTCACTTTTGTTGTTTTTTCATCAGTCTTTGTTTCAAGCACATCTCTTTCTGTTGTATATTTCTTTTCTAGTGAGAATGAAGGAAATATAGGATTAACAACCTTTCGTAATTTATCTATTAGTGTCTTTTTATCTCCGGATGAACCAGAACCTATCTTCTGCTTATAAGTAATCCCAACTCTTGTATCTTCTTCAAATTTTCCCCTGCCTTGAAAATAGCTGACATCTAATGACAGCACTTTATCTGTGCCAACAGAAGCAACCATCAGATAGAGCATATTATCTCTTTGGCCGCCAAAATCTAAATCAGCTATCCCTGCTCTTATAATCTTTGACTTGAGCCCATTGTAACTTGCTTCAATAAATCTGATATCAGGACCAACAGACCAGGTTTCATCAACCCTAAATAATGAATTTGTTGTTGTTCTGGTATTAAAGAAATCAAAGTTATCATCTCTTCCTATCTTGATCTTCTCTTCATTTACATCACTTGCTTTCAGTGTTTTCGCAGCTGATTCAATATCTTGATCATGGCTATAGTTTATAATTCCCCCGCCTAAACCCCATGTTGGAGTATCAAAACTAAGTTTTACACCCAAACCATAATTTCCATCATCCCATCTGGCTTTTAGCGCTGCAGTTAATACTCTATCTAAAGAAAACATTTCTGTCATATAAACTCCACCAAACTCTCCTGCATTTATACCATCCTCATATGTATTTCTGGCGTCAAGGATAAGGAAACCCCTGCCCATTTCAGAATAAAAGTTCAGATGCTGTTCTAAACTCCCCTGAAAGCCATTATCCTTTGAAATGCCCAGCTCAAAAAATGTATCTCCAAATATCGATTTATTCTCAGGCAAGGGCAGATTATTCAATTCAGCATATCTTTTTATTTCCTCAACTATATTTTTATCTGGGGTTTTTATTTCATCTATCTTCATGGGATAAGTTGGTGCTTTCTCTTCTTCTACATTTGTTATAGATATATGGGTAATTGTCTCTTCTTTCTTGTAATTATCAATTAAATCTTCTTTATTAACCATGTTTAATGCTGCATTCACAATAGTATCATCAATTGATTTATTTTTTCCAGGAATAATCTCATTTCTTTCTTGAGTATTCGTCTCATATTGGGTATCATCTAAATTTCTTTTCACTATCGGGTCTTTTTCTTCTAAAGCTTGTGTAGCGGTATCAGCAACTTCAAGATTATATTCTGTCTTTTGATTTTCCAGTTTGACAATCTCTTCCATTGAAGGTTTTGGCTTTATCTCTTGTTTATTGTGGTAACCATCTCCCTTTCCTATACTTAAACCTGCCAATAACAAAAATCCAGCAGCAACAGTTCCATAAAATGTGTTTCTCAACAAAGAACTCTTCTTTTTTGGCAGATAAGAATGCGTATTACTCCTTTTTTCTAATATTCCATTATTATTTAATCTATTAATTTCATTTGGGTTAAGGTCAATAGGTTCACTCACTACACTGGATGCTCTTTCTTCTATCGTTTTTTCAGGCTTAACAGGCTCTGGCACATATATTAATCCTTTCATGTCTTTTTGCCATCTCCTTACTGTAGTGTTGCTTATTCCATATTTTTCAGCTAACTGAGAAGTAGAAAACTCATTTTTCTTGATATCCTCATATAAATGTTCTTTATCATAAGTTTTCCTTGTTAATGCCTTAATCTTATTACCCTCAGAATCAAATAATTGCCCTTTCGCTGCACGTTTTATGACACTATCAAACAAGTCAACTTCTACTCCGATTAGTCCAGCCAAGCTTTTTCTATAATTGTAATTATTTCCATAAACTTCTTTACCTACTTTCCTGAGTAATCTAGAATTTTCATTAGATTGTCTATATTTATTATATGCTTCGACCAAATAACCTTCTATATTTTTATCAGAATCAACCCAACAGCCAATATTATTTTTATCTAAGTCCCAAAAACCCTTTGGCTCTTCCATCATTGTCGGAATGATTAAAGACTATTTAAGTATTTCTCTTTTCACTATTAATAAATGGTAAATAATTATCCTAGTACGCGACAGGCTATTCTAGACAGCGTACTAAATATTCCATTATAATATATACTTTCAAGTAAACAAATACTGATAAATGCCTTTTCATTAATTGACTCATAACTTACTGGGGGTAATAAAATGAAAAAATTTTTATTAACATTATTAATTATATCTGTTTTTGTTTCGTCTGTTTCTGCAGCATCTATGACTTTCTATGAAAGCTTTGAAAATCAGCAGTCTTTAGAGGATAATGGCTGCATAGATTGTTCGCCTTCTTCTTTTGATACAGGAATTGTCGGCAATGCAGCTTTCTTCGGAAGAAGGAGCTCTCTTACCTACTCAATACAGGATAATATTAACAAAAATGAAGGCACAGCCTCTTTCTGGGTTAAGCCGGATAAAATACAATTTCAAGGTGGATACTTTGACTATGGCGGCCTCGGCTATGCAAGAGCATTAGGAGTTTTCAAATCAAGAGAAAACAAAATATTTTTTGAACTAAGATCAGACCAAAATGATGTATATCAGCAAGGGAGATATGATTTATTGAAAGATGATGATTGGGTTAATGTAGTTGTTACATGGAAAGCCAATACATGGGGAAGCATAATGGGCTTGTATGTTAATGGAAACCCAATCGCTGTATGGTATCCGATTGACCTTGATTTCAACCCAACAGAAAATTATTTCACAGTAGGCAGCACAGGCTATTGGGGTGTTGCCAACGCATACATAGACGAACTAAAGATATATGATTATGCTAAACCAGATGCAGAGATAAGGGGTGATTATTATAATTTTATTGGCTATGTGCCCCCGCAAGTGCCTGCAGTAAAGCCGGCCAGTCAAGGCCCTGTAAAAATCATCAACACAACACTCTATGTAGACAACCAAGAATTTCCTATCAAGGGAGCAGGCTATCAGCCAACCCCTATATGTGAACGCTATGGTTATGATTTTTTCTCAGAACCAGAAATATACAATAGAGACTTTGCATTATTAAGAGACATGAATGCAAACACAATCAGAACATGGGCCAAAGTTACTAATAGCACTTTCCTTGATGCAGCTTACAATAACGGCAATCAATCGATTTATGTTATCATGGGCTTCTATATTCCAAATACTTATGAAGACCCAAATATAGATTATAGTGATCCGGCAACTATAGAATCAATTAAAAATGAATTCAGCGACTATGTTACGCAGTTCAAAGATAATCCATCTGTTTTGATGTGGGCTCTTGGTAATGAAAATAATATGCACTACGATGGCAATATAGCAGAATGGTATTATCTTGCTAATGAACTAGCTAAAGTAGCTTATGAAGTTGAAGGCAATAATTATCACCCGGTAACTATCATAAACGGCGATATTGGTTATATCGGAGACGCAGCAAGTAACGCAGACGATGCAACCTTGACGCATGTAGATGCATGGGCAGCAAACACTTACAAGGGCTATTCCTTTGGCTCTTACTTTGATGAATACGCTTCCTATACCTCAAGGCCTCTTTGGATATCGGAATATGGCATAGACGCATTAGATAACACAATCAACCAGGAATATCAACAGACACAAGCAGACTGGGCTGTCAACTTATGGCAGGAAATAGCGGACTCAAATATCGTTCTTGGCGGAACCCTGATGGAATACTCAGATGAATGGGTAAAGGACTGGGAAACAGATGATCCTTGTGTACACACAACAAACTGTGCTTATGAAACAATAATGCATCCAGATGGCTGCTCTAATGAAGAATGGTATGGAATTATGTGGATAGAAGAAGACCCTTATGATGGGGTAAACCTAATGCATCCAAGACAGGTATATTACGCATTACAATCAGAGTTTGCAGATACCCAGGATAGTGACGGTGATGGTGTTCCGGACAGCCTGGATAATTGCCCCAGTATTCCTAATCCAAATCAGGAAGATATTGACAATGACGGCCTAGGAGATGCATGTGATAGTTGCACAGATGTAGACCAAGATACTTATTGTGCTGAAATAGATGACTGTAATGATAACGATGATTTAGTAAACCCTGGAGCAGCAGAGATTTGCAATAATGTTGATGATAACTGCAATCAAGAGATAGACGAAAACCTTACAAGAATAACTGGAACTAATGAAGGCGAGTGTTCAGAAGGCTTTGAAGAATGCCAAACAGGTGAATGGATAACAATCATGCCAGAAGTAGGGCCAACAAATGAAACATGTGACGGCTTAGATAATGACTGTGATGGCATAATAGACCAGATAACAAGACAGTGCGGATTAACAGACATAGGTGCTTGTGAATATGGTGCAGAGACTTGTGATAATGCCACATGGGGAATTTGTATTGGTGCTGTTTATCCAACTAATGAGACATGCAACGGCTTAGATGATGATTGTGATGGCTCTCTTCCTTCAGATGAAGAAGACATAGATTTAGATAATTATATGGTCTGCGAAAATGACTGTGATGACAATAATGCATCAATCAACCCAGGAGCACAAGACCCCTGCAATGATGGCATAGACCAGGATTGCTCTGGCGCAGACACAGTATGCAACTGTTTAGATAATGACGTAGACACATATTACTTATATGACTTCATCTACTGCCCCTATGGCAACGATTGCAATGACAATAATGCCAGCATAAACCCAGGAGCAGCAGAGATTTGCAATGGAGTAGATGATAACTGCAATGACGAGATTGACGAAGGTGATGTTTGCGGCTCTCCTGTACAGTGCTGGAGCGCTTCCTATCAATATCTTACAAAAGACAACAATCAGGCAAAGAAATTCTGTAAGTGTGCCTCAGGAGTTTATGGCTACTTAGATTACGGTGACTCAAAAGGCTTGAAAACATCATACAGCTACATAGACACAGAAGATAATGAGAATTGGGAAACTGCAGGAAGCAGTTCGCCGAATCCTATAGACGAAGTGCAATGTACAGATGGACTTTTGTATTATACAAACCAAGACCATTTTTATTAATTTTTTATTTTTGATTAACTTTTTAAAAGTGTTTTAGTTCTCTCTATATTATGAAATTCCGCTTAATAAACTCAGGCATTAACACTCCTTATATGAACATGGCAATAGACGAAGCCTTACTCTCATCAAAGCTTCCAGTTTTGAGGTTATATCAATGGGAGCCCCCATGCCTGTCAATAGGCTACTTCCAGCAAATAAACCAAATAAACAAAGAATTCTGCAAGAAAAACAACATAGATATAGTTAGAAGATTAACTGGCGGAAACGCTGTCTTGCATGATAAAGAGTTAACTTATTCTTTTATTATAGATGAAAAACTAATGCCCAAATCAGTAATAGATTCCTATAAAAAAATCAGCAAAGGATTGCTTTCTGCACTAACTTTTCTCGGATTAAAGCCAGAGATGAACAATGAAGTAAAAAAGGAAGAAAAATCACCAATCTGTTTTAATGATCCAGGCTGGTATGAAATATTAATCAATAAAAAAAAGATTATCGGTTCAGCACAAAAAAGAGTGAACGGAAAATTGCTCCAGCATGGCGCAATCCTTATAGATATTGATATTAAAAGATATGCAAATTGTTTCAGAAAATCCGAACCAGAAAAATTAAAACAAAGAATAACCTCCATTAATAAAGAATTAAAAGAAGAAACAAATTATAAAAATCTAGCTAAGACAATAAAAAAAGGGTTTGAATCTGCATTAAAAATAGGGTTTCAAGAATCAGAATTAACCAAAGAAGAGCGAAAATTAGCAGAAAGATTAAATAAAGAAAAATATTCAACAGATAAATGGAATCTTATGAGGTAAAATGAAAAAAGTCCTTGTCTTTGGCTCATTTGACCAGCTTCATCCAGGTCATCTTTACATTTTACTAGAAGCAAAGAGATATGGCAATGAATTAACAGTTGTTTTGGCAAGAGAAGAAACCATAAAAGAGATAAAAGGAAAAAAGCCAAAATACACAGAAAAAGAAAGAAGAGAGCATTTAGAAATTACCGGCATTCCAGATAAGGTTCTTTTAGGCCATCTAAAAGATAAATATAGTATAATAGAAAAAGTCAAGCCCGATATTATCTGTCTCGGCTATGACCAGGATTCCTTCACAGAAGATTTGAAAAATGAGTTAGAAAAAAGAAAAATAAAATCAAAAATAATAAGATTAAAGCCCTATAAAGAGCACATCTTTAAATCTTCTAAATTAAAGTGACAGGGTAAATTCTTTTATCTTTCTCCAATTATCTGGATTTATTTCCTTTGTATCATATAAAAATAATCTATCTGCTTTGAATCTTATATTTAATTCATTTCCGAGCCCATTAACAATTTCCTGCTTTATCTTTTCAGAGAAAGTGCCATACATCAGGCTTAGATGCGGCATATATTGTTGGTCTTGCTTTCTATTAAACAATTCTCCTGCTATTAAATTAGCTTCTATCAGTTCATCATCTTCCTGAAACCTCACAAATAAGCACTTGAAATAAGCATTCAGATAATCAATTTTTGCAAGATTTATCTCAACAGCACTAAGCTTCAACGCCAATTCGGAAGATTTCCTTATTGCCTCTTTCTCAGTTGAAAGAATGTGGGAAATTAAAGTAATGTGGGGTTCAAACTTAGGAGATGAATATTTCTCACCCAGCCTGTCGATTATACTCCTTAATTTGATATAATTATCTCCATCCGGTATATACCAAAGTGAATATCCTCTTTCCATAATAAGTAAGAAAAAATACCAAAGAGTATAAAAATCTTTTTGCCTCCTAGACTTTTGCATTTTATATATGAAATAGTGTCCTGCTTTTATGAGTAAAACGCAAAAGTCTAGTGCCCCCTCTCCTTCCTGCCTCATCGTCTCGTATTTATACATAAATTATATTAATACTATTAATTTTTGAATATTTTATGCAATTAAACCAAGCAGATATAACAAAAAAAGCATTTGAAATAGTGGAAGAATATGAGAAATCATTAGGTAGAAATGTAATAAATAGGCAAGGAGATGGGGTTGGTTATGATATTCTTTCTCACAAAGGAAAAAAGAAAAGAAAAGATATTAGAACAATTGAAGTTAAAGGCACTACTAAAAGAGGCCTTTTCCCTGGATTTTATGGTTCTGAATTTGATGTGAATAGAAACTTAATCGCTACACACTTGTATTTAGTTTGTTTTTATGAATATAAACCCTCTCTCTATATAATACCAAGAGGAAAAATTAAACCGGAATGGGTTAAAAAGACTACTACTTACAGAATAGAAAAAGGTATAGCAAAAAAAGCACTAATATGTGAAGAAAATAAAGTAATATAGAACTCTGCCGTTACCTATTACAGATAATTCGAATAATATGAACCAAGAAGAATTGATTAAGGATTTAGAAAAGTTAGTTTCTTATGTAAAAGAAATTATAGACAACAAACTTGCCAAAGGCGAGGTTAAATCAGATGAGGAAAATTATGTTAAGTGGGAGTTAGACAAATTCAAATACACAAATAATGGATCCATTGAAACTTCAGCAAGGAGGAAGTTTGTAGTTAAAGAAGAATGGTCTACATCTTCTGAAACAATAAAGAAGATAGTTAAAGAATCAAAAGAGTATGAATCTTCTTTAAAAAGATTAGATAGTTTATATGGGAAGAATGATAAAAATAATGAGAACTTAAGTTTATTAATAAAGAAAATTACAGTCAGTTACCTTAAGACAAAAGACCTTAGTAAAGTTATTATCAGTGATTTTATAAGAAGATTCTTAAGGGATCTCAATAATGAACTCCTAAAATGCATTGCGGATGTTGAATTACAGGGAATAGTCTTGGAATCTGATTCTATTCAAATCTCTCCGCAGGTTTTAATAAGAAGAGTAAAAAAAGAAGATTTGGAGAAAGAAAAACCAATCTTTTTTCCTGACGCTACTAGCTGGAGCACAACTCCTTCAGCTATTATGAAAATTGAGATAATGGGAAATTCTCCAAGAAAACTACGGGAATTTGTAGAAAAATCAATTTCCATATTGAGGTTATATAAGGTAGGAAGTGTCAATTTGATAAGTTGTAAAATGAGCTCAGATTGTATAACTAATC
Organism: Nanobdellota archaeon; assembly: GCA_023140175.1. Taxonomy (GTDB): domain Archaea; phylum Nanobdellota; class Nanobdellia; order Woesearchaeales; family WJIZ01; genus WJIZ01. The sequence continues at coordinate 8,832 of JAGLMD010000060.1, forward strand.
TCTTTTTTGGTAGTGAATTTAGCTCTTTTAGGGATATTCCAACTAGAGAAATATGCTGGATAATGTCAAAGGAAGAAAGTCATTTTAAGGAATTTATTAGAGTGATGAATGAAAACATTCCTAAGTCATTCTTTGAGTTTGGAGAACCTAGGCCTGATTACTTGACAATAGCATATAACAGATATTGTGATTCACTTTTAGAGAGAAGCATTATTGAAAAAAGAATAGCCAATGTTGTAATGGGTCTTGAGGCTTTATTCTCAAAGGAAAATCAGGAACTTCTATATCGACTAAAAATGAGAATTAGCAAATTTTTGTCGTTATTGGGATATAATCCTTACAAAATAAAAGGAAAGATAAAAGATGCTTATGCGATTAGGAGCTTATTTGCACATGGAGGAATACTAAGTTATAAAGATAGAAGGAAATACGAGTTAAAGGGAGTACAGCTAGATCAGTTCCTGAAAGAAATATCTGATTATCTAAGAATTTCTATTGTTCTAGCCATTATGATAAATTATGAGAAAGAAAAATTTGTTGATATAATAGATGATTCTCTTATTGATCACGAGAAAGAAAAACTCCTTAATAATCAAATTTCAAATTTGAAGAAAATTCTTGTTTTAGATAATTTAGAATCCACTGATATACAAAAATAAGAAAAATTACAGAATTAATTACAACTATTTCATGTTTCTTATCTTTTCTCTTATTGCTTCTTTAATAAATTCTGGCTTTGAAACGTAGCATGTTTCTTGTTTTTTATGATTTCTTCAATATTTTCTGCTCGGATATTGAGATTTAGCATAAATTAGTCTATTCATCGTTATTCTGGAACTGGATTAGATGAAAAGCCCCTTAGTTCAAATTATCACTTTTTCAAGTCCTTCAGGAAACTTATATCATATTCATATTTTATACTTAGGATTTTCTCTCTTAAGAATCCAGTCAGTCAGCACCCTTGTCTCATATTCATCTGCTGTATGAATTGCTTCATGCACATCAACCAGTAGGGCCATATCCCCGAATAGATCATCTCTCCGCGCCATTTTACCAGAACCAAGATAAGTAAATCCTAAAATCCCGCCCATTAATGACTTAGGCAATATCTCCAAAGCTTTGTCTAATCTATTGGTAAAGTCTTGCCTTGCATTCTCAACTTTCTCCTTATATCCAGCTTCATACTTTACTTTATATCCGCCTTTAACACTATCATAAGAAAACAATATAGAATATGGAATCTCATTATCAGCCTTCTTCTCTACTTTTAAAGAAACACCCTCTTTATCACTTCTCAAATCAAGCTCAAAAGCTTCTTTCTCTTTCCTAACAATATACTTCATATCCACCTTATCATACCCTAAATCAGAAACAGGAATAAA
>JAGLMD010000061.1 GCA_023140175.1 Nanobdellota archaeon
ATTCTTCCAATAAAGACAATTCCTCAAGATTACCCTTCTTAATTTCCTTTCTAATAATAACATCTTCTCCAATCTTCCTGGAAAGCCTCTCAGTTAATCTCTCAAGCTTAGAAAACTCTTTAGAGATATTCTTTTCCTTTCTTTCAGGAATAATATATCGAAAAATATCCTCAACAGAACCCATCCCTTTCTCAAATTTCCTGCTATTTTCTAAAATAGCTTTCATTTAGGTTAGTAAGGCACTTTTACTATATAAATATCATCTTTAGACCTGCTAAATACCGAAATCTGTCTTTCCTCACTACCCTTTAAAAAATTAACCCATAACCTTTTTATACCTTACCCCCATTTCTCTTTGACATGAAAAAGACATATTATCAGCTTCTTGAGGAAATAAAAAATTTTTTCAGGAGAAACCACCATCATAAAGCGGTTATAGGCTTATCTGGTGGCCTGGATTCAGCATTATGCCTTAACCTATGCTGTGATGCTCTCCAGAACAAGAACTGTACTGCAATTATAATGCCTGAAAAAGGCCTGACAAAAGAAAAAAATATTGAAGATGCTCTCGACTTTGCTAAAAAATTGAAAGTGAAGCATTTTGTTGTCGATATAAATCCATTTCTGGATACATTTAATCGTGTGCCCTGGAAACAGAGTAAAATAGCATTAATGAATACCAAAGCAAGGATAAGGGCAATCCTTTTGTATAATTATGCTAATAGCAATAATTCACTGGTTGTCGGCACATCAAACAAATCAGAGCTTATGCTGGGCTATGGCACAAAGTATGGCGACTTAGCAGCAGATGTTTTCATAATTGGCGACCTCTTAAAAACAGATGTGATAGAACTTTCAAAATTCTTGAAACTGCCCCCTAACATTATAAAGAAAAAGCCATCTGCAGAACTTACAGTAGGGCAGACAGATGAATCTGATTTAGGTGCATCATATTTTAAGCTCGATTCTATACTCAAAAGGGTTCTTAAAGATGAAAAGCTTAATAAGAAAGATAATCTTATAAAGAAAACATTACAGAGAATCGATAGAAATAAGCACAAAAGTGATCCAATTCCCATAATAGAAATAAAATGATTCTATTATTCATCGGGAGATTTCAGCCATTTCATAAAGGGCATCTTTACGATATAAAAAATGCTTTGGATTTCTCAGATAAGGTTGTTATTGCTATAGGCAGTTCTCAGGAAAAAAACACTGTTGAAAACCCATTTTCATTTGAAGAAAGGAAAGAGATGATAAGGGAAGTTCTAATATCAAACAATATCACAAATTATGAAATCATAGCTATACCAGATATAAATGATGATAACAAATGGGTCGGCCATGTAAAATCTATAGTCAAGGAATTTGATATTGTTTATACAGGCAATAAGAAAGTTAAAGCTCTTTTCGAAGAAAAGAATATCTCAGTAAGGGAAGTCTCATTTCTTAATGACATAAACGCAACAGAGATAAGAAAAAGGATTAAGAATGATGAAGATTGGGAAATTCTTGTCCCAATTGAGATTGTAAATTATCTTGATAAGATAAGTGGTATTCAAACTATCAAGAGTATAAATGGAAAAGCCAGAAAATAGCATCCTAAAAAGAGACATAACAAAGATTAAGGCAGATGCGATTGTTAATGCAGCTAATTCTTCATTATTAGGCGGAGGTGGAGTAGATGGTGCTATTCATAGGGCAGCAGGCCCGCAATTATTAGAGGAATGTAAAGAAATTAGAAACACAAAACTTCCAGAAGGCCTTCCCACAGGACAAGTTGCCATAACAAAAGCTTACAATCTCCCTGCAAAATATGTTATCCATACAGTTGGTCCTATCTACAATAAGGATGACATCTCTTTATTAAAAGACTGCTACTTAAACAGCTTAAAATTAGCAGAAGAAAATAATTGCCAGTCAATAAACTTTCCTGCAATCTCAACAGGAATCTATGGCGTTCCAATAGACATCTCAGCTAAAACAGTAAAAGAAGTTTTAGATAACTTTAAATCAGATATTATAAAAGAAATAGGATTAGTTTTATTTAGTGAGAATGATTATATTATATATAAGAAATATTTTGATTGAAATACTAGGCAGCCAACATTTCCTCTAATGATAGTAATTCTATCTTTTTCTCAGTTTTCTGGCTTTCATCTGTATGGTCTTGAAGATTAATTACCTTTCCGCTATTGTCTCCTGTTTTATAACTGGAACTTCCCTTTGATAAATATAGCCTTGCTTTTCCTGCTATATAATGAAGTTTAGAATTCAGGCTTGCAACTATGCTGCTATACAAACTTTCTCTATTTTCAGAATTATCTTCTCTACTCTCGATCCTATAATCAGCTTTTAAGTAAGCTTGTTTTAATCTCTTTAATATTCTTATCATAGGTTTTATTGTGTATTGGCTAATCTTCTCTCCCAATTTTCTTCCTTTCTCCTCTTCTCCTTTCCCATACATTTCATGATAAGCTTCATGGTAACTATAACCATCATTTCCTATAACTCCTAACACCTTTTCTTTTCCTGGGGGATTATTTCTTCCTCTATTCAGATTTTTTAAATTATTCTCTATATTAGGCCTTAGAAATACATGGCCCCTTTCATATAATCCTTCTGACCGATTTTCACGTGTAAAAGGCATATCTCCTGGAAGAATATCATCAGAGGAAGTATTTACTCTGCTCATTGCATCATAAAGTGGCTCAAAGGCTTTCCTCATTATTTCACCATATCTGTCCATCCACCCCATTGACTCAGTGATATGGCCATTCTCACTTTGTGGAGGTTGACTATTTCTAGTATTTTCTTGCACAATAGGAGTTCTATAAGTAAGCTTGAAATCAACTGCTTTGGCTGTAGGATTATAATTAGTTTCTGTTAATGTATTTTCCATCATTTTCTAATAATATCTAGAAATATTAAAATTTATCCCTTCTTACCCAAATAATCCCTTTTTCTTCCCGGATTTCTCAAACTCCCTAAGAATCTCCTTCTGCTTCTTATTAATTTTCTCAGGAACTTTAACAATAACTTCAACCATCTCATCTCCTGTGCCATAGCCATGTAAAAATGGAATTCCTTTGCCTTTCATCCTAAATATTGTCCCAGGCTGTGTTCCAGGAGGAATCTTCAATTTAGCCTTTCCTTCTAGCGTAGCTACTTCCACTTCCCCTCCAATGGCAGCAGTAACAAAAGATATCTCTTTTTTCGCATATATATCATCACTATCTCTTTCAAATATTGGATGCTCCTTGACATGCACTATGATATAAAGGTCGCCGCTTGCTGCTCCATGCTCTCCTGCCTCTCCTTCTCCAGTAACTCTTAGGTTAGTGCCTTCTTCAGCTCCTGCAGGGATTTTTATATCTATCTTTCTGGTTTTTTTCACTAGGCCGGTTCCGTCACAGCTCTTGCATTCTCTTTCAACAATTCTTCCTGTACCCTCACATTCTCTGCAGGTAGTTGTTGTTGAAAACACTCCAAAAGGGGTTCTTTGTGTTCTTCTCTGCACCCCTGTACCATTACATTCAGGACAATCTTTGATATCAGCCTCTGATTCTGCCCCAGAACCATGACATGCTGCACACTTCTCTACTCGTGGTATGTTTAGTGTTTTAGAAACTCCTTTGGCAGCTTCCTCTAATGTTATCTCTATATCAGCCCTTATGCTTGCTCCACCCCTGGGGCCTCTTCTATTGTTTGATGAAAATCCCCCTCCAGAAAAGAACCTATCGAAGATATCCCCAAAATCAAAGCTCGCAAAATCACCAAAACCAGAGTTGCCAAAATCAAATCCATTAAAGCCAGCTCCTCCGCCAGCCCTCTTGAATGCATCAGCATCCCCAAACTGGTCATATTGCTGCCTTTTTTCATCATCTCCCAGTACAGAAGCAGCCTCATTTATTTCCTTAAATTTATTTTCAGACTCAGGATTATCTTTATTTAAATCAGGATGATGTTTCTTTGCTAATTTTTTATAGGCTTTCTTAATCTCTTCTTTAGTTGAGTTCTTGTCAACTCCTAATACATTGTAATAGTCTTTACTCATTTTTTATCACATCAATTACTTTATCAGTATTCTTCAAATCAGTAAATAAATAATCAGGATTCTTCTCATTCAATTCTTCAAAACCAAACATACCTGTCGCAACAGCAATAACCTTAACTCCTGCATCCCTCGCAGCCTTAATATCATTTATCGTATCTCCTATTATAAACACATCACTTTCTTCAATCTTTCCAATCTTCTTCTCAGCTTCATATATTGCCATCCTTATAAGTTCAGATCTGATAGTTGACTTATGCCCAAATCCTCCCAGAACAAAATATTCATCTATATTCAAATGCTTTAATTTTGTATAAGCAATCTCTTCGATATTTCCAGTTACCAATCCTATTATGACATCCTTCTCAGTCTTCAGTTTTTTCAGTATCTCAATTGCTCCTTCCAATAGATATGCATGTTCGAGATTCTCTCTTTTAAACTCATCTACCATTACCTCGATAATTCTGGATATCTTTCTAGGATCTCTCTCTATATTATTCCTGTCCATAAGCTCATGGATAATCTGCAAATCAGTAAATCCACCAAATTTCCATCCAGAATAATCAAAATCCAAATTAAGAACTTCTTTGAATGCCTTTACAAAAGCATCCTTATGGCTGTTTCCTGCATCTAGTAATGTATGGTCTACATCAAAAAGTACTAGTTTTTTAGACATTTTCCTTACCTATTTTTTTCTTTTTAGATAAACCAGGATAATTTTCTTTGGAAACTACTTTTATATCCCGGCTTTTTTCTGCATCTTTTCTTGCTCTTCCCGCTACTTTGCCTCCTTTTATAGCAGCTTCCTTATTCTCTCCAAATCCCAGGGCATCTTCTTTTCTGGTTGTTTCAGTTGCCAGCTTCTCTCCCAGCATAGAAAAAATAAGCTCTAAATCATTCATATGGTCTCTTAGGTTCTGGTTTTTGAATTTTGGATCAAGTCCCTTGAATTCCTTATGCTCTTTGATAGGAATCCCAAAAGTAGCTTTGGATATGCTCATAAAATCGCCTCGATTTTATGGCACACCAAAAATCTCTGATTTTTTAGTGTTTCATTGGTGAGTATAGCATATTCTTTCTTTTCTTCAACCAATCTTTGCTTCCATTCATCAGTCAATTCCTGCCTTATTGCTATTCCTCTTAGCCTCTTTTCAATCCACTCTTTAGGATATCCCTTTAGCTCATAGTATTCCTTTGCCCTGTCCTGTGCTAATTCGGGATTTTCTATCTCCTGTATCCCCTCATAGCCAACTTCTGCAAGCCATCTCTTGAAAGGCTCTGCCTTTTTTGATGGGACTGATTGGATTATTCTGAGCATAGATTCAGTATTGGCGCAGTCAGTCTCTCTCAATTTACCATCATCTGCCTGCAATTTCAACCGTACGATAATATCGTACGCTTCAAACCCTTCTTGATTAAGTTTAACTCTCATGTCTGACCAATATCTCTTGGGAATAGAGCTATCAGTTAAAGCACCAACCACATCAATCACTGAAAAATACCATTCATCATTATTCCAGACTCTTCTTATTTTCTTGCTTTGGAATAATACTATGGAGTTTTCTTTAGTTTTCATTTATTTCTTCTTCTTTTCAAATTTAAGGTATTTAAAAAATAATATAGTTATTCCAATCCCACTTACAGAAATAATAACTATTTTTAATGGGATTGTAATATTTATAGATTTATCAACATTCTGTTGATTTACATCTATTGAATTATCATTGTAATTTTCTTCTGAGTTATATAATTTATTATCTATATAAATAATTATAGGTGATTCATTTTCTGGGCTATCTTCTTCAGTAGGTAATTTGTATACACTTTCATTTTTTGAAATATTTAATTCTTCATTCCCTAATTTTATCTGAGGAGTTATTTCTTTTACGATAGGTAAATGAATTTCAACTGTTGTTCCACCTCCTGAGTTGTCAAGTGGATAAACAATAGTATACTCTTCACATCTACTATCGTTCAAGCATACACTTATTTCTATTATATCATCGGAAAGGTAACCCTCATTTAAGTTAGCCAAGTCATAGATTACTATGCCTTCTTCTGTATACTTTGTTTCTTCCTCAAGTGTTCTTAAATTCTTAATTCTTGTCAATGTATTATCTAGTGGTTCACTATAATAATCTACATTTATTCCTATAATAAATGGAATGGGCGGATCAGCAATTTTTCCACTGAACCTAAACATATCTACCGAATAAACGCATTGTATACTCAAAAGTAAGATTATAAAAATAAAACCTATTTTATTGGTTATACCTTTCTTCATCTCCTAACCAACCTCACACCACTAACTCCACAAACTAAAACAATTAAAGCATCGATAACATACCAATAAATTGTACTCTCAAACAAAAATCCCATAACAACTAATAAAGAAAGCAATAAAAGCAATATCCCGATAATCTTATCTTCTTTCATCTTAAATTAAAACAAAAAAATAAAGAAATCTCTTCATTTTTTATTTTTTCTTCTTTTTGTCATCATCTTTCACTTCATAGTCTGCATCAACAACCTTGTCATCCTTTTTCTTATCTTCCTTTGCTTCACTGGCTCCAGCCTGTTGCTGTTTCTTCGCCTGCTCTTCTGCAACTTTTTTGTACAATTCCTCAGAAACCTTCTGGAATTTTTGAGCTAAGTCATCTTTGGCTTTCTTTATTGCTTCATAGTTCTTCTCTTTGTCTTTGAGCAGTTCCTTCAGGCCATCAATATCTTTCTGTATCGGCTCAACCTGTTTCTTGTCTACTTTGTCACCAATTTCTTTTAATGTTTTTTCATATTGGAAAACCATTGTCTCTGCTTCATTCAGAACCTCAGCTTTCTCTTTTCTTTTCTTGTCTTCTTCAGCATGTATCTCAGCATCCTTTTTCATTTTCTCTATATCTTCATCATTCAGTTTCTGAGAAGCTGTTATCTTTATGCTCTGCTCCTTGCCTGTTCCAAGGTCTTTTGCAGATACATGGACAATACCATTTGCATCAATGTCAAAAGTAACATCTATCTGCGGTATTCCTCTTTGTGCAGGGGGTATACCAATAAGGTCAAACCTTCCCAGGCTCTTATTATCAGCAGCCATTGGCCTTTCTCCCTGCAAAACATGAATAGTTACTGCAGGCTGGTTGTCTGATGCAGTTGAAAAAATCTGGCTCTTCTTTGTAGGAATAGTTGAATTCCTTGAAATAAGGGATGTCAGCACTCCCCCCAAAGTCTCTATTCCCAGGGTTAAGGGAGTCACATCAAGCAATAAGATATCTTTGATTTCTCCTGCCAGCACTCCTGCCTGTATTGCAGCTCCCTGAGCTACACATTCCATAGGATCAGCACCATGCTCAGCCTTCTTTTCAACATAATCCTCAACAAGCTTTCTTACAATGGGCATTCTTGTAGGTCCCCCTACTAAAATAATCTTATCTATGTCATCTTTGGTAATTCCTGCATCACTGATCGCCTGTTCCATTGGTTTTTGGCATTTCTTCACAATCGGCTCAATCAATTCATCTAGTTTCGCCCTGGTTAGCTTCATAGTAAGATGCTTAGGCCCTTCTCCGCCAGAACTTATGAACGGAAGATTGATATCTGTTTCAA
>JAGLMD010000062.1 GCA_023140175.1 Nanobdellota archaeon
CCTTCTTTATCCTTAAAACCTTTAGCAATATACTCGACTAAAGTCTCATCCATATCTGTTCCTCCTAACTGGGTATCTCCTGATGTCGACTTAACTTCAAAAACACCTTCACCAAATTCCATTATTGTCACATCTAATGTTCCGCCGCCAAAATCAAATACAAATATCTTCATATCCTTGTCTGCTTTATCTAATCCATAAGTTAAAGAAGCAGCAGTCGGCTCATTTATGATCCTTACAACCTCTAATCCGGCAATTTTTCCTGCATCTTTGGTAGCTTGTCTCTGGTTATCATCAAAATAAGCTGGCACAGTAATCACAGCCTTATTTATTTCTTCTCCAAGAAACTGTTCTGTATCCTTCTTAATCTTCTGCAGGATAAACGCAGAGATCTGCTGTGGTGTGTATTCTTTTCCGTTTATATCATATTTATAATCTTTGCCCATCTTCCTCTTAGCAGCAGTTATAGTGCGCTCAGGATTACTTGTAGCCTGCCTTCTTGCCGGCTCTCCGACTAACATCTGGCCGTCTTTAGTAAATGCAACAACACTTGGAAATGCCTTTCCATACTGCGTCATGCCTTCAGCAGACGGCACTATAGTTGGTTTTCCTGCTTGCAGCACAGCAGCAGCAGAGTTTGATGTTCCTAAATCTATACCTATAATTCTTTCTTTCTTTGTTTCAGTCATTTTATTTTCACCTTTTGAATTTTATTCTCAATTAAGAGTATGAATTTTGTTATAGTTCGTGATTCTTCACGAAACGATGTATATTGTTAGGGGTGGGACACGCACAATTTCTGCGCTAGTGGGGAGGACTGACATTGTTGCGAAGCAACAATTCAGCCAAAATAATTCGGCACACTCTTCACCTCATTGCTCATATTCTCTCTTTGTTTTTTCATCTTCTTTTCAATTATTTTTGCAGCTTTCATCTTCTCTATCTTTCCAAAATCCTTTTCATATTTGCCAAGCACCTTTCCCAAAAGATCATATATCTTTTTTGCATGATAAGGGTCAACCATGACCACATTGTGATGCATGTTTATTGTCGGAGCATCATTGCTCCTGGGATCAACTCTTGGTGTGACACATCTAAAATCAAGAATAAATTGTGCCGGGCTGTAATTAATCGATGCTTCATGTGCAAAAAAAGCACTTCCCTCATTTATGCTTACATTGATTTTTTTTTCTTGTTCCATTTTCACCTCAATATCTCATATCCTAATATTTTTTTTAGCTTGTTTTTATCAGGAATAATCTCTTCAAGTTTTCCTCCTTCCAATACTTTTCCTCCTGATTTTATATAGAGTGCATATTGCCTTACACTCTCTGGATCATCTTTATCCAGTATGTAATTGAGCAAAAACCACGCACTTAACTCTTCTCCATATTCAGAGCAATTTCCGACTTTGCATTGCAATGGCTTCGCTTCATTTATGCTGCATCCATTTTCATCAAAAAAGATGCATTCTCCATACGGCTTATCCTTTGTTTTAAGCCTCGGCCTTAATATTTTCTTATTGAAAAGATCCTTCTCTTCAAGATATTTCTTCTCAAGCCTTTCTTCATCTATTTTCAAAAACTTTGAAATATTTTTTAAATCATCTCCAATTAAAAAACCAGAGCCGTGTTTGCAGCAGTTGTTTTTTCTGCTGCAAGCATTTCCCAGCTCAAGTATCTCTTTGAGGTGCGTTTTAGCAGTAATCCTTTTTTTCACTTTTTCAGTACCTTCACCTTTGCATATCTCAAAACCCTGTCTTTGAACATATATCCTTTCTGTAATTCCTCAATTATCTTTTCATCATCCTCTTCTTTATCAGTTTTCTCACTCATCAGGATCTCATGTTTATAAGGATCAAATTTCTCTCCTTCTGTCTTGATCTGCCTGACTCCTTCTTTCTCTATCATATCATACAACTGTCCAAATATCATCTCAACTCCCTTGATAAACTCTTCTTTATTTTGCGCATTTTTTAAGGCAAGCTCAAAACTATCAAGTATCGGTAATAATTTGCCAGTCATCTCAGAATTTACATAATTCCTGAATTCTATATTATCTTTATCACATCTCTTCTTATAATTCTCGAATTCAGCTTGTAGTCTTTGAAGGACATCTGTAAGCTCTGCTATCTTCTTATCTTTTTCATCATCCTGTTCAATATCTTGTAATCTGGCTTCTATTATTTCTATCTCGGTTAGCCATGTTTTCTTCTCTTCTCTATATATTGTTTTTTTATAGAACTTTTTTTCAGGTAAACTCTCAAATTTTTTATTAAATGCTTTTGATGCATTTAGTTCCCTTACAATTAAATTATGCCTAGCAACTAAATCTGTTAAAGGAACTGTATTTGCTTTAGAAATATCTTCCTTTAATTTCTCCAATTCTTCTTTACATTTCTTGGTTACTTCTTGCATTTTCATCATTTTTTCCAGTATTTAAAAAATAAAAATTATTCAATATTAATTCTCTTCCTTTTGTCAGACATCTTCTTCACTTTGGAATCTCAATTCTCAAAATACCCTTCTTGTAGCCTGCTTTTACCTTATCTGGTGTATGTCCACTGGCAAAGGTATCTTTTATCTCTTTTTAAATATTTCTTTTTTTGTTGACTTTAAATCAACCATTTCAATATGTAGTGAACAACTACTATTTAAACTTTTTGGAAAAACTATTTATACTAGTTCTTCTTTTATAAATCTATGAGGTTTGTAAGCCAGCGCATTACTATAATAAGCACCAGAAAGCCAGCTGAAAGAACAATTAACCAGCAACTACAATGGCTGGGCACTTCTCTTGGCTTGTTTAATTTAAGAGATAAAAATAAATCATGCTTTAGGATATTCATAGAGCTTCTTAAATCTGCCAAATCTAGAAAATTTCTTACATCAGACCAGATTGCAGAAAACCTTCATCTTTCTCGCGGAACAGTGATTCATCATATATGTAGGCTGATGGACTCCGGACTTGTAATTCATGATCATAATGCATATTCTCTCAGGGTTGATAACCTCTCAGAACTCATAGAAGAGCTTGAAAAAGATATCAAAAGAACATTGGATGACTTGAAATCAGTAGCAGGAAACATTGATTCCAGGCTTAATTATAAGTAATTACCTGAATTTACCTTGAATTTTAGTCACTACATATCGTATTCAATTTCTTTAGTTATGGTGTCGATATTTTGCAAATGTTTCATATAAACCGAAAGATATTATATTGTAGTGTGTATAATAAACACTACATGACATTCATTCGAAAAGTAAAGGTTGGAAGAAACACATATCTGGCAGAAGTAAAAAGCATCCGTAACGGAGATAAAGTTAAACAAAAATTTATCAGATATGTTTGGTAAAGAAGTAAATCTTAAAGATGAAAAAACGAATTTCGAATGGAGTTTGATTGTTGATTTGGAGCCAAAACAGAGAAATATTTTGAAAGCATTAAAATGCAGTGTAAAAATTGGGGAAAACTTATAAATAAGCTGCTTTTGTGTTTTAACATGGATTATGTACTTTTGTTGGGGTTTGCAGCTGCATTTTTGACAACTATCTCTTTTTTACCTCAAGTAATAAGAGTCTGGAAATTAAAAGAAACAAAAGATTTGTCACTTTCCTTCTTTTTGATCTTCTTTATTGGTATATCTCTTTGGCTTATTTATGGAATTATAAAGAAAGATTCTGCTATAATAGCTGCTAATGGGATTACAATGATTTTAGCTTCTATAATATTGTACTTTAAATTTAAGTATAAATGATTTATCAGTATCTCCGAAAGTAATTGATTT
>JAGLMD010000063.1 GCA_023140175.1 Nanobdellota archaeon
GCTGCATAAGCCGGCCTTGCTATGAATACTCCAATAGAAACACCTATAATTGTGGTGATTGCAAATCCCCTAAGTATGCCGGCGCCTGCAGATAAAAGAGGAAGCATTGCAACAACTGTTGTGAAGTATGCTGCCATTATTATAAAAAGAGCCCTTTTAAGCCTTTTTTTCCAGTCATAGATTTGTTGAGTCTGGCCTCCTAATGTTTCGTCGGTTATAATAATCAAGTGATCTACTCCGGTACCAACTGCAATTATTATACCGGCTATTGCAGCCAGGTCAAGATTCCAGCCTATCAAAGAAGCCACTCCAAGCAGGATTATAACTTCAGATAACATAGTTATTAACATTGTAAGTGAAATCTTTATCTTTCTATACCTGACAAAAACCACCAATGCCACGGAAAGTATAGCTAATCCGGCTATAAAGATAACATTCTTGATAAACTCTTCTCCTAAAATTGGAGAAATCGTATCCATCTTTTCAATCCTAATCTTTACAGGCAATGACCCTGTAAGAAGTATTGTCTGCAAACGCTTCATATTCTTAAGAGCATTAAGTGCGGCTTCCTGCCTGCTTAGGCCAACACCAGAACCAGATATCTGGATATCTGTAACTGCCCTTCCTTTAAGGTCTGAACCGATATTCAGCTGATCGACTTCAGTATCATCAAGCAATAGAATAAGCGGCTTTTCAAGATATTTTTGATTATTCTCATTTGTTATTATATCCAGGTTTCTTGTAAGATCTGCTTGTTTTTTTGCAGATTCTTGTGAAAGAGTTATTGAAAACCTGAATCTACACATCCATGTATCACCAGATGCGCCGCAGCCTTGCTGCGGGTCAATTCCGGCACAATCTGCTGACCTGCATACAGACTTTATATCCTGGCCGCCTATAAACACTGTTTCATTGCCTATTCTTGCCTCGAATTTGCCCTGCTTCTCTAGTAAGTCACTAACCTCTTCTTTTGTTGCTCCGGCAATTTCTACAATTATGTATTGGTTGCCTGTACCTAATGGAGGAGGAAGGTCATTGGCTTCTCTGATTATTAAGTCAGATAAACCATAGACATTAAGCCTTTGCTTCATATTGTCTATGAGTGTATTTGTGTCATCCTGAGATATCTTTTCTTCAGGCTGCAAAAGAACCCTTGTGCCGCCCTCCAGATCAAGCCCTTTTCTTATGTTTGATGTTGGGGCGCTGTATACAATAAGGCCGAGATCTGTTTTTTCGCTTGTTTTCAGGCTATAATCCCCTTTATTTGTCTGTATGTATACTGTACTGTTTTGCCTAAGAGAATCAATTTTACCATAGTAATCCTGAATATCTTTTATAGGAACATTATCTATAGATAATATAACTTCCCTGCTCATTGGTGTACCTGTTGGTTTGGGGGGTATCATTCCTGCAAATGATGCTGAACTATTAGAAAGGACATTTCTTATAGCAACACCCTGTTTTGTGGGATCTGGATGTATTGATATAACTGCAAATAGTATGAAGATTAGCAGGGTAATTACTCTTGCATTTTTGAATATCTTTTTTAATTTCCTTTTCATTTTGCTTTCTTCTCAATATACCAAAGCAATAAACCACAGTTCTGAAGCCAAGTATTGATAATATCAATAGATAAGCCAATCAATAATATTGTCATTATCTGCTTTATTACCTCTGACTGTGCAAATATAAGCGCTACTGTTAAGGCAACTAATGTGGTTATGGTCATTGTCATTCCTGTCTTAAATGCACTTTTTACGCTTTGCTTGACATCCAGCTCTTTTCTTTTCAGAACCTTGGTTGTGAGCATTATATCTGTATCAATAGAATAACCTATAAGCATAAGCAAGGCAGCTATACCTGCTGTGCCGATCTTAAATCCAATTATATTTATGACTGCTATAGTAACCACTATATCAGATAGAGCTGAAAGGATTACTGCCGTACTAGGCACAAAATTCCTAAAGTATAAGAATACAACTATGCCCATAAATATGAATGCAAAAATGAGTGCCCTCATTATCTGAGTGAAGAAGCTTGAACCTAAAGAAGAGCCCATGGTTTCGAAAGAATAATCTTCTCTTGTCATGGTTCTGCCTATTTCCCGGCCTATCAATACTAAAGTTGAGTTTAATTTATCTCCAATATCCTGAATATCTGATTCAATCAAAAAACCTATTTGAGATCCTGCAGATTTCAGAATCCTGATTGATACTTCATTTGGAGCTAGTTCCTGAGCAATCAATGATTCAAGCCGTGCTTTGTCTATAGGGGAATCTTCCAGCACTGTTAAAGTAATGCCTCCTTTCAAAGATGCGTCCCTATTAATGAAATCCCCTGTTGTCTGTACTTTAATTATTATCACAGATATGGCAATAAAGAAAATTATTACCGGGATAAGTAATAATTTCTTGTAGTGTTTAAAATAGAAATCTGACAGCTTTTTATTTGATTTTTCTGCTTCCTCTTCCATGTGCTATAAGATTTGGAGATGGTTTTTAAAGGTTTCTGATAGAAAATCAATAGAAAATAGAATAATTAAAAAAGAGGAAGGATTTTACCTATTAGATATGAACAGTAATCTATTTTTAAAACAGAAAAGCATAATACCCATTATTATAGGCATAAATATAGGGGTGTTTCTACTCCAGAATTTATTAGGAAATAGTTTTTCAGGCCAACTTGTACTTTATACCAAAGACGTATTAGTAAGGCCCTGGATATTATTCACTGCAATATTTATGCATGGGGGTGTCAGCCATATTTTATTTAATATGTATGCCCTATTTATATTTGGACCTTTAATTGAACAAAGAATCGGCCAAAAAAGATTTTTAGGCATATATCTGATATCTGGGATAATCGCATCTTTGGGTTTTACAATATACCATGAGATAATATTGAGAAAAAGTAGTGTTGCTGTGGGGGCAAGCGGGGCAATTATGGCAATACTCGGATTAGTTATTATTTTGATGCCTCAACTAAGAGTTTTATTCTTTTTTGTTATTCCTATGTCAATTAGAACCGCGGGAATCTTGTTTGTATTGATGGATGTATTTGGTTTATTCTACTCAGATGGTATAGCTAACACAGCCCACCTTGCTGGATTGGGCTGCGGGTTATTATATGGATTATATCTAAAAAATAAGAGAAAAGAATTTCATGGAAGATTTAGATCAAAAACCCATCTTAATCCGGATGATATTCAAGACTATTTAAGGAGTGGAAGGATATGACTGACCTAATAGCCTGCATCTCTTCAGGAAAAGGAACTATCGGACATGTTGAGAGAGTTATAGATGGAGAGGAATGGGAAAGGGTTATTGTGATAACTAATGATGAATTTAAGAATTTAGTCCCTAAAAAAGAGAATGTTGAGATTATTGTTTTGGATAATAAAAAGATGCTTCCTGATATGGTCGAAGATATAAGGAAATCCCTGAAAGATAAGATAAGAATAATGGAGACTGCTGTGAATATAATTTCAGGAGAAGGTAAGGAGCATATGGCTTTATTGAGCGCATTGTTGAAATTGGGGGCAGGAATAAGGCTGGTTGCTTTTACTAAGGATGGGGTTAAGGAAGTTTAAAATTATAAAAGTTTAAGCAGAACCCGCGATTTTTAATCGTGAAATGAATGCCCCCATCACCATATTTGTGTAGGGGAAAGGAGTATACAAAAGATTTGGAGGAGAGATATTCATTCTAGCTTGTAAGGGTCTTAAAGAGCATACATTAAGAGAGAGTTTTATCTTGTTATCATTAGACAAGTGATAAGATTTATAAACATATGTAGTTATATGGGTTCATATGGGACGAAAAACAGTAGCTCTAAGCGTAGATGAAGATATTTATATTTCTTATAAAAAATTCTGCGAAAAGAATTCAATGATATTATCCAGAAAGATAGATCAATTTATGAAAGATGAACTAAAAAAGGAAGATGAAAATGCCAAATAAGGAAACAGCAAAAGAAGAAATAAGAAAACTTGTTGAGAAGTATAATCGATTAGTTGAATCTGGCAAATTAAAAAATTATAATGAAGAGATGACAAAAAAAGATTTTATTCTCCCATTATTTAGGGCTTTAGGATGGAGTGTTGAAGAGAGTGAAGAAGTCACAGCCGAAGAAAAAATCTCTAGAGGGAGAGTGGATTATGCTTTTAGAATTGATGGTATCCCTAAATTATTTCTTGAAGCAAAAGCTCTAAAAGTAGATTTAGATAAAGTTGAATTTGCTGAACAGGCAATAAATTATGCTTGGCATAAGGGGGCAACATGGGCAGTATTGACTGATTTTGAGGGAATCAAAGTTTTTAATGCAGAATGGAAATCACAGAATCCGTTACAGAATATGTTTTTTGGTATAAATTGTTCCCAATTCTTAGATAGATTTGAGCAATTATGGCTTCTATCAAGAGAGAGTTTAGTGAAGGGGTTAATTGACAAAGAAGCAGAAAAGTGGGGCAAAAAAGCAAAAAAAATTCCAGTAGATAAACAGCTTCTTAGTGATTTAACAAGGTTTAGAGAATTATTGACTAAAAATATCCTAAAAAACAACTCCAAAAAGGAATTAACAAGTGATGAATTAGACGAAGCAGTTCAAAGATTATTAGATAGGCTGCTATTTATCAGAACACTAGAAGATAAACAATTGGAAGCACCAGTATTACAGGCATTAGTCAGAGAAGATAAACATAAGAAGGTTTACAAGAAACTTAATGATTTGTTTAGGGAAATTGATGATATTTATAATAGTAAATTATTTAGGCCGCATCTTTGCGAAGAATTAGTTATAGATGATGAACTTTTAGAGAAGATAATAAGCGGGTTATTCAAAACTTCTGATAATACTGTTCATTATGATTTTGGAGCAATTGATGCAGATGTTCTTGGAAATATGTATGAACAATATTTAGGCCATATTCTCAAAAAGACTGCTAAAAGAGCCAAACTTACTTCTGGAAAAGCTCACAGAAAAGAACAAGGAATATATTACACACCCACCTATGTAGTGGATTATATTGTTAAAAATACAGTTGGAGAACTAGTAAAAAACAAGAAGTTTGATTTGAAAAACATAAAAGTTCTTGATCCTGCTTGTGGTTCTGGCTCGTTTTTAATGAAAGCTTTTGATTATTTAGTAACACTTGATAAAAAGAAAAATGGAGATATTGACCAGACTAAACTTGACTTAACTGGGGCTTCTGCAACCTATGGAAGAAAAGTTGAGAT
>JAGLMD010000064.1 GCA_023140175.1 Nanobdellota archaeon
TTTAAGGAAATAATGGATGGTGGTGGTTTTGATGTTGTGATTGGGAATCCGCCGTATGTGTTCACAAGAGATATCAAATTTCAAGACTCATTTAAGGAATATATAGATAAATATTATTTTAGTGGAGATAAATCCATTTCTAAAAGTCATGCAAGGCAATCTGGAAAAGTAAATTTATATGCAGTATTTCTAATAAAAAGTATTCATTTATTAAGAGAAGGAGGTTTATTTTCATTTATAATTCCAAACAACCTACTAAGAACAACAACTTATGATGTTATTAGAAAATTTATATTAGATAATTGTAAAATAATCAAAATTGTGGATATGGGTACTGGTGTTTTTGAAGGTGTAACCGCTTCAACTATTATTTTAGTTCTTCAAAAAGAAAGTGATAAAACTAAACGAGACAAAAGCAAGGCGTCAATTTTTGAATATTCTAATCTTGAAAATGAAAAATTAATAGGGCAAAGAAGTTTCTTGGAAAATACGAGTTACACATTTAACATAACTTTAGATAAATCAGAAAGACTTATTTTTGAATCTATTGAAAAAAATACTGAGATACTGGGAAATATAGTTACAATAAGTTGTGGAATTGCAACAGGTCCAAATAAAAATGAGATTGAAATAATAGAGGATTCTTTAAAATGACAGATCAAGATAAAGCATTAGTCGTCTTTCAAGACAAAAAGATCAGGAGAATATGGCATAAAGACCAATGGTATTTCTCAGTAGTTGATGTTGTAACAGTTCTTACGGACAGCCCTACACCAAGGCAATATTGGGGCAAAGTTAAGGATAGAGAATTCAAAGCACTTGAACTGTCCCCAATTTGGGTACAGTTGAAATTGGAAGCGCCGGATGGTAAATTAAGACTTACTGATTGTGCCAACACAAAATCTCTTTTTAGAATAATCCAGTCTATTCCTTCAAAAAAAGCAGAGCCTTTTAAGCAATGGCTTGCAAAAGTAGGGTATGAGCGAGTTGAGGAAATTCAAAATCCAGAATTAGCACAAAGGCGGATGAAAGAACTCTACAAGGCAAAAGGCTATTCTGATGATTGGATTGAGAAACGAGTAAGAGGTATTGCCATAAGAGATGAATTAACAGATGAGTGGGAAAAGAGGGAAGTAAAAACAGAAAAAGAATATGCAATACTGACAGCAGAGATTTCTAGAGAAACATTTGGCATGACTCCAAGTGAATATAAGAAATTCAAGGGATTGAAAAAAGAAAACCTGCGAGATCATATGAATGATTTGGAGCTTATTTTTTCCATGTTGGGTGAAAGGGTTACAACAGAAATTACCAGAAACAAAGACATCGAAGGGTTTAATGAATGTGAAAAGGCATCAAAACAGGGTGGAAAAGTCGCAGGCAATGCACGAAAAGATGCCGAAAAAAGGATTGGAAACCCTATATCAACAAAGGAAAACTACAAAGAATTGCCAGAAAAAAAGAAAAGGAGATTGAAATAGTAGAGGGCAGCCTTAAATGAAAGATTTAATAGGCAAAACACATAAGGAAATAGAAGAGAAATTTGGTTTTGATTATTATCTTGAGACAAAAGACGATTTTTTATTAGGTAAGACGGTAGATAGTAAAAAACTAATCGATTCTTTTATTGAATTTAATAATGAAAATGAGTTGAAAGTAATCAAATTATACGATGGCGCAATACAAGAAATTAATGAGATAGGCTTAACAGAGATTAAAAATAACCTTGCGCTCTTAGCAGATAAAAGCGGACCTTTCTATGATGATTCTGATGATGAATTAGCTACTGCCTATGGTTTTCTTTGTGATGATTACTTTGCTGAGATAATGAGTGGCATAATTTTCTTCTCACTATAATAAACATGATACCCAGACTGCCTGCCAAGTGTTTTTAAGTTGCCAAATATCTCTTCCATTTTTTTTGAGAGGTCTTTGCCGCCTTTATTGTGCCTTGCAACTAATTGTAAAGAACCATTCTTATTTAGGTGTTTAATTGATTCTTCTATTAGTTTAAAACATAATTTTTTCCCAGCTGATTGCGGCGGGTTTGAAAGGATGATATCAAATTTTCCTTCTATATTATCATATAGGCCGCTTTTGACTATTGCTGCGCCTGTGTTATTGAGTTTAAGGTTCTTTTTTGCAAGAGAGATGGCGCGCTCGTTTATGTCTGACATTGTTATTTGTGTTTCGGGGTGGATTCTTGAAAGAACAATACCTACAGGACCATAGCCGCAGCCAATGTCAAGGATTTTTGCTTTTTGTGCAATCTTAGATTCTTTAATCAATAGATTTGTGCCTTTGTCAACTTTTTTCTTTGAAAAAACTGAAGAAGAAGTGATAAACTTGAAATCAATAGAATTATATCTATATTGGATAGTATTATCTTTGGGTATGGATGTTGGTTTTTTTGAGAAATAATGCTCCATATTTTATGAAGATATCCTGTCTTATAAAAATATTACTAAGACATTATTCCTAAAAGTTCAAAGAGAAACCTGTCTGTGGCTTTAAATAATCCTTCCTGTCTTCCTGAGATTATAACACAATTATCCAGATATATAAGATTTGTTTCGTCTTCAGATGCAAAATAAAATACAGGAGCATCGGTAGAATTGCACTGTACTATTGGGCGGCCTTGGCAGGCAGTGTTCTCGTTATTTGTGCATGCTGAGATTACGCCTTTGCCAAAAACCTGAACAAGAGGAAAATCAATTTCTCCGATTGATGCTGCTATATAAGCTAAATCTTCATCTGTGGGGTCAAAGGTCATGAAGAAATTCTGGTATCTATCTAAGTTAGAGAGATTCAGTGTGCCCACCGGGATAATAGACTCCACATCCCTGGGACTAAAATGAAAATGCAGGTTAAATAAAGTTGTGCCGGAAGGATTTGTCAGCTGGGTATGCCAAAGGCCTTCAGCAAAAACAAAGCTATGCAACCCATTATAGATGTAGCCTTTATCAGGAGGAAGTCTGCCTTCAAGGTTTCTCTTATGCAGTTCTTCTAAGGTTAATTGCGAGTTCCCGGGAATAATCTTGGGGAGAAAAATTATCAAGCATAATATTAGGATAATGAAGATTGCTGCATAGATAAATATGCTGTCTTTTAGCTTATTTTTTGAAGAATCTTCTTCGATATTTTCAGTTTTGTCTGAATTTGTATTAGTATTATCATTGTTTTCCATGAGATCACACAATGCCCAGAATCCTATAAGCAACCTTATCAGTGAGGGCCAAGAAAGAATTTTCAGATTGAGATTCAATGATTATACAGCCAGCCTGATTTGTAATCAATGTTTGGTTAGAAGACTTGTAATATATAACAGGCACAATTGGGTTTGCATTGCTGCATGTTATAATAGGGAGATTAAATGTTGAGTTCCTTGTGAAGCCCTGTCTTAAGAATATCTCTTTTTGGCCTAGGATGTTCTTCAATTCGAATATGGCCTGAGCAATATTTTCTTTGTATGTAGAATTGGGCTCGTAAGTTGCATCAACTTCCAGGAGATTGCCAAAGCCTATTGAGTCTGAGATATTTATATCTTCCAGATCCTGAGGAAGAAAGGAGAAATGATATGTTTTTCCCTGGTAATTGGTTTTCCAGCCCTGAGAAGTGGCTGTAAATTTTAAATCTTTATATCTTGATACCTGGTTTTGGTTATCACCGAAGATGTAGCCTATAATAGAAGTGACTAATATAAATGCTATGAATATTGATACGATAATGCCTGCATAGTTTTTTTTATTTTTTCTTCTTCGCATAAGGCTTAGGGAATATAAACCATATTTAAGTCTTTCTTTGAAAAAACGAAATATTTAAATAGTTATAATTTTTATAACTTTTAATAAATACTAAAAGTTGTGAAAATTATAAAAATTGTGAAAACTAAGATGGAAGAGCTTGATAAAAAAATCATAGATCTTTACCAGGAGATGGGCAGAGGCCAAGGCATAAATGATCCCTTATTAATGACTATATTTGCCAAGCTCTATATTGAACCTGAGCCAGTTGCTATGGAAGACCTTGCAAAGGAAACAGGATATAGCCTTGCATCAATAAGCAATAAAATCAGGATGCTTGAGCCTATGCTGCAAATAAAGAGAATAAGGAAACCCGGAACAAAAAAGCTCTTTTTGTATATGGAAAAAGATTTTTTAAAAATCTGGAAAGATGCGCTTCTAAAGAAACAAGAGTATGTTGTCAATAATGTAAAGGAAAAAATGCCCCCCATACTGAAAGACTATAAGGAAAAGGCCAAATCATCCAGAGACAAGAAGAAATTAAAAGTAATGGAAGGATATTACGAGCAGATATTAAAGTTTGAGAAAATTTTAAATGTGATGATAAAGGAGATAAATAAAGTGAAATAGAAAGATGGCCAAAGACATAATAATCGAGCTAAAGGATGTTTGGAAAATATATAAAATGGGTGATGTAGAGGTACCTGCATTACGTGGTTTGAATCTACAGGTAAAAAGGGGTGAATTTCTTTCAATTATGGGTCCAAGTGGAAGCGGAAAGAGCACTGCTATGAATATGATAGGGGCGCTAGATGTTCCTACTAAAGGAAGCATATATTTAGATAGAAGAGATATATCTACATTTTCTGAATCTGATCTTTCACAACTAAGAGGGAAAAAGATAGGCTTTATTTTTCAGCAATTTAACCTAATTCCAACACTTAGTGCTCTGGAGAATATTACATTACCCATGATTTTTCAGAATATAAGTACAGGCGAGAGAAGAGAGAAGGCACAAAAACTGCTTGAGATGGTTGAATTAGGAGATAGAGTACACCATAAGCCAACCGAACTTAGTGGAGGGCAGCAGCAGAGAGTTGCTATTGCAAGAAGCCTTGCCAATAATCCTGAAGTGGTTCTTGCAGATGAACCTACTGGAAATTTGGATTCCAAGACCGGTAATACTGTCATGGATTTCCTTAAAAAATTGCATAGAAAAGAAGGCAAAACAATTATCATGGTCACACATGATCCAAATGTGGCAAAACATGCAGATAGAATGGAATATTTGTATGATGGTACAATAAAAGCAAATAATAGTTGAAAGATATCAAAGAGATATCCTAAAGCTCTAAAAAGTTTGAAAGGTGATAAAAAATGAAAA
>JAGLMD010000065.1 GCA_023140175.1 Nanobdellota archaeon
AGTCGGATTAGTTTTCATAAGATTCACCTCGAAAGTATTTTAAAGCTAAAGCTATAGAATTACTATTGCTGGAAGCTGGATCATATCTGCTCGGCAGGTTGCCTTTAACCGCTAACGCTTTACTGGAAGTGTCCAAGCGGTGACTTAATGATTTTGGTCTGCTTCCTAGCTTTTTCTTAAGCTTATTTGAGAAATAGTTTTTTGAGAATAAAAGAGTTATGCTGCCACCAGTCAAATAGACTGGATGGAAAACTCAGCTTTTAAAAAATGTTAATTCTTGATTAATAATTTGTTCAAATAGTATTAATGGATCAATTGAAGCATTTTTCTCTAAAGTAATTTCATAATAGTTATTAATAATTTGAGAACTACCATAATTAATTATTAAATCTTTAAATAAGTGATTAGGTATACCTTTTCTAAGGTCTTTATCAGAGAGATTATTATTTTTATAGATATTATTTATAATAAACTCATACGAATTTTTTGATTCAATTATCTTACTATTTAATTCTTCTACTATATATTTAATATAAGAGTTATTCCAATGTATATGAACTTGATTTTGTGATATATTTTTTGAAAAGATATAATTTCCATTTTTATGATTCTCATCCATGATAGTATCAATTCGAAATAATATTACTTCTGGTTGATATGCATTATTTGGGTTGATTCCCAATCCGATTATAAATGATTTAAATCTACCATGATATTGCATTGTAATATTTGCATTTTTATTTAAAGTTATTAATTTACCATATCCTTCTTTTATACATTCAATTAATTTATCTTTATCTTTTTGACTGGGATTAAATTTTGATCTAGAAATAATTTCTTTTGATTTTTTTAAGTATGTTATGTGATTATTCATCATGTTATTCTATAGACGCCTATAGAATAACTCGTTTATATAGTTTTTGATTATTAAGACTATTTATTTGTTAAATAAACGAAAGATTTATATAGTATTACACTTATTATAATTATTATAATGAGTGTAAATGAAATAACTGGAAAAGGTATTGAACTTAAATTAAGTACGACCACTATCGGCATAAAAAGGGGAACGAAGAAAAAACTTGATAGTTTAGGTTCAAGAAAAGAAACTTATGATGATATTATTAGAAAAATTATTCATGACAATAGAATTTTAAGAGATGAAATAGGCAGATGCAAACCTGAAAATATTGAATTAAAGAATCGAATTGTTTTCAGAGATTTTAAACGAAAAAATTCTTCTTTTAGTTATAGGGGGATTCTTATTCATTATAGTTATAATATTCCCAATAAACCTTTAATAGGATTTTCATTTGATGTTCATATCAAAAATTTACATGAATTGGAACTAACTAATGTTAAATCTAAATATCCTCCTGCCCTTAAATTATATCTGTATATATACGGGAAATTATTAAGGCAGTATATAGATCCTTTATTCAAAGTAAATACAAATCGATTATTAGATTTGACTTGGTGGAATACTCAATTAGATAATTTAGGATTCAATCAAGATACTTATCGAAGCGACATTGAAGATAAACTAATAGATTTTGGAGTTATGCCATGACCATAATGATTAATCCTTCTGATTTTAGAGATTATCTAAATCAAGAGAATATTACTGAGGAAACTCCAAATATTTTACTCGTTAAGAAAGAAGTACCAGCAGAATATAAATCATCAATCTTAATTAAAAATGAACTAGATTATGAAGAATTAATTACTTTGGAGTTTTCTGTTAGATTTGAACATCATGAGTATAATGAAAATAGTATATTTCAGAGGCAATTTGCAATTGAGCATCATTCCAAAAATAGTACACATACTAAACCACATATTCAAATTAAAATACATGGTGACCAAGAACAAAAAGTGGGTCAACTTTGGCTTATATTAGAACTGGAATCAGAGGATGAATATGAGGATTATATAAAAGGTTTTTTTTCACTTCTTGAAGATATTATGCGATATTGTAGGGTAGATATTTGTAAGGATCTTTTAGATGAAGAAAAAATTAGTACATTAATTCAGGAGAGAGATTTAATTATTGGTAGAATTCGAAATACTCTTGTTAAGAATGGAATTAAATATGAATTTCCCGATGGAACAACAAAACAAATTTATTTAGATAATATTGAAGAAGTTACATTACAAGATCCAACTTTAATTCCTTTATTAGATCATAGATAAAATTCGAGCAACGAAGTTGTGAGCCAATATGTGTGAAGCACTGACTCCCTCTCTTTTTGTTTCTTTTTTCTAAAAAGAAAATAAGTGAAAATTTAATTGCGTATAATATATGTTAGTTCGTACCCTTGCTAAAGGGCAAAGGTTTATGTTGAGTAGGAATCTTTGATTCTGCCACGAGACAATAAAACTTTGGTATGACAGACTGAGCGAAAGAGAGGGGGTAATATTACAACTAACCCTTTCTATACGTAAACTCCAATATTTGTATGTTCTAGGCTTTGATTCTTCTTAATTTTTTACTCTGGACTGTTGTTTTCTGTATCTACTGTGGGGTTTTATTTGTAAGATATCTTGGTTATAAACATGATTGGCTAGCTTTGCAACCCACATTATTGAAAATGGATATAGTGCACAAACTTTACAGGGATTATTAGGGCATGCCAGCCCAGAAACTTCATTTAACTATATCCATTGCGCTTCTCCAAAGATGATCAAAGTAAAAAGCCCTTATGATGATTTATAATCCTATCAAGATATATTCTTGATATTTTTATTATATCTAGCATAACCTTTAAAAATAACCGTCTTTCCCTTTTAAGTATGATTTATTGAGGGGATGATAATGAAAGATATTTTTGAGATTAGAATTCATGGCAGAGGGGGCCAGGGAGCCAAGACAGCTTCCCAGTTTATTGCAGAAGCAGCGCTTGGCAAGGGAAAATTTATACAGTCTTTTCCTGAATATGGCCCTGAGAGGGCTGGAGCACCTATGAAGGCTTTTGCAAGAATCTCTGATAAACCAATACATTCGTATGCACCTGTTGTCAATCCGGATGTTGTTATGGTTATCGATCCCACACTTCTTGAGACAGTAAATGTTGCAGATGGCTTAAGTGAGGATGGTGTCTTGATTGTGAATACACCAAAAGATACTCAATGGGCGCAGGAGAAAACAGGATTTAAAGGTAAATGTATGGCAGTGGATGCTACTAAGATTGCTTTTGAGGCAGTTGGCAAGAATCTTCCCAATACTCCCATGATCGGGGCCTTGATTAAAGCTACTAATTGTATAACACTTGATGCTATTACTGAGAGCATAAAGAAGAAGTTCCTGAAGAAATTGGGCGAAGAAAAGACGCAGGCTACCATAGATGCGGTGAAGAAAGCTCATGATGAGGTAAAGTAAACATGGCGAAATTAAAATCATATAAGGAAATTCCTATAGGGGGGATGATTGAAAAAGCAGGCAATTCAGAGGATTTTAAGACAGGAGACTGGAAGACTTTCAGGCCGGTATGGAACAAGGAGAAATGCACTAATTGCATGATATGTCCTGTCCTTTGTCCTGAAGACTGCATCCCTGTCGAGAAGGGTGAGAAACCTGTTCGTAAGGAAACTGATTTTGATTATTGTAAGGGGTGCGGTATATGCGCAAAGGTGTGCCCTGTAAAATGTATAGAGATGAAAGAGGAGGCTGGTTTCAATGAGTAAGATTATGCCTTTTACCGGAGCACAGGCTGTTGCTAATGCCATGAGACAAATAAACCCGGATGTTGTCGCAGTTTTTCCTATAACTCCGCAGACAGAGATAATGATGCAGTTTGCAAAGTTTCATGCTGATGGAGATGTTGATACTGAACTAGTTAGAGTAGAATCAGAGCATAGTGCGATGAGTTGTTGTGTTGGAGCATCAGCAGCTGGTGCCAGGGCTATCACAGCAACAGCTTCTGCCGGCCTGGCTTTGATGTGGGAGATTTTGGGGGTTGCTTCTGGCTCAAGATTACCCATAGTTATGCCTGTAGTAAATAGGGCATTGTCTTCTCCAATCAATATACACTGTGATCATAGTGATGCTATGGGCTGCAGAGATCATGGATGGATACAGATATTTAATGAGAATGCACAGGAAGCTTATGAGTCTGTGTTTCTGGCTGTTAAGCTGGCTGAGCATCCTGATGTTTTATTGCCTGCGATGGTATGCTTAGATGGTTTTATCACAAGCCATGGTGTGCAGAATATGGAATTATTTGAGGATAAGGAGATGAAGGATTTTGTTGGAGAGTATCAACCCAAGAAATGGCTTCTTAATACTGATGATCCTGTAACTGTGGGACCTTTGGAGCTGCAGGATTATTTTTTTGAGACACAGAAGCAGAGAGCAGATGCTATGATGAAAGCAAAGGAAATATATCTTTCAGTTGGCAGGGAATTGAGTAAGATTACTGGAAAGGAGTATCCTTATTTTGAAGGGTATCAATTGGATGATGCTGAGGCTGTTATAATTGTAATGAATTCTACAGCCGGCAATACTAAAGCTGTTATAGATAAGATGCGATCTGAAGGGAAGAAAGTCGGATTGCTGAAACCCAGATTATTCAGGCCTTTTCCATATGAGGAGATAGCTAAGGCTCTTTCCGGCAAGAGATATGCTGCTATACTTGATAGGGCAGAGAGCTATGGTGCGAATGCTCCTCTTTATGGAGAGATTAAGAATGCTCTCTATGAAGTGCAGGAAAAGCCTAAGCTTAAGAGTTATATCTATGGATTAGGGGGAAGGAATATTTTTGAAGCAGAGATTGAAAATGTGTTTGAGACTTTACTTTCAGGAGACTTTGATCCAATGGAAGTGGGCCATATAGGGTTGAGGGGTGAATCACAATGAATTATAAGCAACTTGTTAATAAACCGCAGAAATTAGCTCCAGGACATAGGAGTTGTGCAGGGTGCGGATTTCCGCCAATTGTCAGAACTATTCTAGCTTCAACTGATTGTCCGATTGTTGCATCGTGTTCGACAGGTTGTTTAGAGGTTACGACAACTATCTATCCTTTTACTTCATGGAGGATTCCTTTTATACATTCTGCTTTTGAGAATTCAGCATCGACTATTATAGGTGTTGAGTCTGCATATAATGTTTTGAAGAGGAAAGGAAGGATACCAAAAGACAAGGAAATAAAATTTGTTGGTTTTGGCGGTGATGGGGGAACGTATGATATTGGTTTGCAGTCATTATCTGGAGCTTTAGAGAGAGGACATGACTTTGTCTATGTTCTTTATGATAATGAGGCTTATATGAATACAGGCATACAGAGAAGCTCAGCTACTCCTATGGGGGCTTCGACAACTACTGCGCCTGCAGGAAAAGTGCACCAGGGAAAAGAGGAATGGAAAAAAGACTTTGCAAAGATCTGTGCTGCGCATAATATTCCTTATGTTGCCCAGGCCAGCCTGCATAATCCTATTGATCTTTCTATGAAAGCAGAGAAAGCATTCAGGACAAAGGGGCCTGCAGTTTTGATAGTGTTCCAGCCATGTACGCTTGGATGGAAATATCCTAATGATATGACTGTAGAGATAGCAAAGATGGCTGTTGATTCAAAGTTCTGGCCGCTTTATGAAGTGGAGAATGGAAAGTATAAGCTTAACTATAAGCCTTCTAAGGAATTACCTATAACAGATTATATGAAACCACAGGGAAGATATAAGCACCTGTTCAGGCCGGAGAATAAAGGGCTGCTTGAGAAGATACAGGCACATGTCAATTCTGAGTGGGAGAAACTAGTTAAGCTTTGTGAAGGATAAGTTTCTTTGTTACCAATAAGGGAGTAATAAGAAACCTTTATATATCAGATGAGCATTTCTAATGTGAGAGCATTACTATTGATGAGAGAGCACTTGCTCAGTTATATGATCATTTCGCTTTTTCTAGGGAGTGCTAAATATTAATGAGGTATGAAAATATGAACTTATTTGAAGATTTTGGATTAAGCAGCCCGTTGCAAACCGCTATTAAAAATTTAGGATTTGAAAAACCAACCCAAATACAGAGTAAATCTATCCCGGATATTGTGAAGGGCAAAGATGTAGTGGGTGAATCACCTACGGGTTCGGGAAAGACATTGGCTTTTGGCTGCGGTATTGTCGAACATGCTACTCCTGGAAATGGTTTGCAAGCGCTTATCTTAACTCCTACTAGGGAACTTGCAGAGCAGGTGAAAGTAGAATTAAGCAAACTTTCACATCAAAAACATCTGAATGTTATTGCTATTTATGGGGGGGTATCGATCAATCCCCAAATTCATGATCTATCAAGAGCAAATGTAGTTGTGGCTACACCTGGCAGATTATTGGATCATCTCCAACGAAGGACAATAAATACTTCAAAAGTTAAATTGTTGGTTTTAGATGAAGCAGACAGGATGTTCGATATGGGATTTATAGATGATGTAGAAAAGATTATTCGGACTTGTCCAACTAAAAGGCAGACCTTGTTTTTCTCTGCAACAATTTCATCTCGTGTGAAGGATCTAGCTAATAGGTATATGGATAAGCCAACTATTGTTTTGGCTGGGAAACATGTTGACCCTAGTAAGCTTAAACAAGTTTATTATAATGTTCCAAAAAACATGAAATTGTCTTTGCTTTTGCATTTGTTTCAATATGAGAAGTCTAAGCTGATCATGGTTTTTTGCAATACCAGGAGAACCACTGATTTTGTTGTTAAGAACCTTCGGGTAAATAAGATTGATGCGATTGCGATTCATGGAGGGTTATCACAGAACAAGAGAACACGGACAATTGATATATTTAACAAGGGCAAGATGGGAGTATTAGTTTGCACTGATGTTGCTGCCAGAGGTCTTCATATAGATAATGTTTCGCATATCTATAACTATGAGGTTCCAAATGATCCTAATGATTATGTCCATAGGATAGGCAGGACTGCAAGAGCAGGAGAAGAAGGCAAGGTAATAAATTTGTTGTGTGAGTATGACCATGATAACTTCTCTAGAATCTTACATGAACATCGTTCATTCACTATCGATAAGATTGAGATACCTCAAATAAAAAGAGTATTTGCCATTAAAAGTGATGATTCCAGGAGGCCGTTTAGGAGAAAGCAGTCTTTTCATAGGGGCGGCAGCAGGAGAAGATATTAATTTTTATTATTCTAGTTTATTAATTATGCTTTATTTATGTATGCTGCTAATCTTCCTAAATCTTTTTAAATATCAATAATTGTCCTTTCTAATTATGAATAGGGAAGAATTTAGCAAATTATTACAGGAGAAAGTTCTCATAATAGATGGTGCTATGGGCACTATGCTGATGGAGAAGGGTATCAGTTATAAGTGCGGAGATTTGCTGAATATTGAGAATCCAGATGCTGTTAAGTCAATACATAAAAGTTATGCAGATGCTGGTGCTGATATAATCATTACCAATACTTTTGGCGCAAACAGACTTAAACTTTCTTCTTATGGTGCTGGTGATAAAACAATTGAGGTAAATAAGGCAGCTGTGAGAAATGTAAGAGAATCTGCTCCTAATTGTTTAGTTGCAGGGGAGATTGGGCCTTTAGGCAAGTATATAGGGCCATTAGGTGAATTAAGCTTTGATGATGCTTATGGATATTACAGCGAGCAGGCAAAAGGACTGGAAGATGCAGACCTTCTGATCATATCTACGATATCGGATATAAAAGTATTGAAGGCTGCGATAATTGCTGCTAAAGATAATTGTAAATTACCTATAATTGCTTCTATGACTTTTCAGGATGGGAGGACCTCAACTGGAACAGATCCAGAGACCTTTGCGACTATCATGGATGCGCTTGATGTGGAAGTTATCGGGGGGAATTGTTCGGATGGTCCTGAAGGTCTTCTTGAGATTGCAAAGAAACTGGCCGAGAGCTCTAATAAGCCAATATGTATCCAGCCGAATGCCGGCCTGCCTAAGATAGTGGATGGAAAAACTGTTTTTTCTCAAAATGCTGATGATTTTTCTTCTTATGCTGATAAGTTTTATGAGATTGGAGTAAATATTTTAGGGGGTTGTTGCGGAACAAGTCCAGAACATATTAAGGCTATTGCCGAGAAGATTAAGGGAGGGAAACCTGCTGCCAGGAGAATTGAGGAGAAGACCAAACTATGTTCAAGGTTGAAAACAGTTACGATTGAGGGAAAAACCCTTGTTGTTGGAGAGAGGATAAATCCTACCGGCAAAAAGAGATTTCAGGAAGAATTAAGGAAAGGGAAGACTAATTATATACGTGAAAAGGCATTGGAGCAGGTAAGCGAAGGAGCTGCACTGCTTGATGTAAATGTTGGAGTGGCTGGGGTGGATGAGAAGAGAACATTGCCGAGAGCTGTTGAAATCGTTCAATCATTAGTTGATGCTCCGGTTGTTATAGATAGCTCTGATTTTTCTGCTCTGGAAAAGGCTTTGAAGAAATCTGATGGAAAGCCCCTGATCAATTCTGTTAATGGAGGGGAGAAAAGCCTTAAGGCAGTTTTGCCTTTAGCCAAAAGATATGGGGCTGCTGTTATTGCATTGGCTTTGGATGAGGAAGGAATTCCTTCTACGAGCGAGAAAAGGATCGAGATCGCTAAAAGGATCATTTCTGAGGCTGAGAAAATTGGCATAAAGAAAGAGGATATAATTGTGGATACTCTTGTCTTGACTATCGCAACCAATCCTGAGAATGAGCAGATCATCCTGGATGCAGTCAAGGAGATAAAGAATCTTGGTTATAAGACAATCTTAGGAGTTTCAAATATTTCACATGGCTTACCTAATAGATCGGAGATTAATTCAAAGTTCTTGACTAAAGCATCTAAAGCTGGCCTGGATCTGGCGATCATAAATCCTAAGGATAATATTGTGCAGGATAATACGGATATTGAAGTATTTAAGGTTAAGAAAGTCAATGCTGATGATTATAAGAATCTGCCAATTGATAAGAAGCTGTATAATGCTATTCTTTATGGTGATGGAGATAATATTGTTGATCTAATTGAGGAAGGGTTGAAGGAATTGGGGGCTATGAGGATAAATAATATACTTATTGATGCTTTGAATGAGGTAGGAAAGAGATTTAATAGCAAGGAATATTTCTTGCCTCAGGTATTGGCTAGTGCAAGGGCTATGAAGAAGGCTTTTTCCAGGCTGAAGGATGAGCTTAGGAAAGAAGGAGGCAAAGAGAAAGGAACTGTATTATTTGCTACTGTTGAGAATGATGTCCATGATATTGGCAAGAATATTGTCATTGCTTTACTGGAGAGCCATAACTATAAGATTATTGATCTTGGGGTTAGTGTTTCTAAGGAGGAGATATTTGAAGCTGTGCAGAAGTATAGTCCTGATTTATTATGTTTATCTGCTTTGATGACTACCACTGCTGTTCAGATGGAAAAGGTTATTAATAGGCTTAGGAAAGAAGGTATCAATATACCTGTACTTTTGGGGGGGGCAGTTGTTACAGAGGAATATTCAAATGATATTCATGGCAAATATGCGAAAGATGCCTTGTCTGCTGTAAAGAAAGTTAATGAATTAATCCAAAAATGAAGAAGATAACTGATATACTTAAAGAGAAGGATTTTACTATTTCAGTAGAATTGGTTCCGCCAAGGAATGGGGCTGACTTTGAAGAGATTTTTAGAAATATTTCTGATATTAAGGATAAGGTTGATTTTGTTAGTGTGACTAAAGGAGCAGGGGGAAGCTTAAGAGGAGGCACTTTGCCGATATCTTATTTTAGCCAGGAGAAATTCGGCATAAATTCTATTGCTCATTTTGTATGCAGAGAGAGGACAAAGCAGGAGATAGAGAATGATCTGATTGATTTATGTTATTTTGATATCAGGAATATTCTTGCTTTAAGGGGAGATCCTCCTGCTGGTTCCAGTGAAGAATGGAATGGTGATTACAAGTATGCATCTCTTCTTGTTAATCAGATAAATGATTTGAATAATGGAAAATATCTGCCAAGGATTGGTATGGATGAAGAATTTAAGGAAGGGGTCAATACAGATTTTTGTGTTTTAGTTGCAGGACATCCTGAAGATCCTATTGAAGATGAGATAGAGCACATGAAAGCAAAGATTGATGCAGGTGCAGATGTGATAATAACACAGATGATTTTTTCATTTGATGATTATAAGAATTATGTCGAGGCTTTAAGGAAGAAT
This sequence comes from Nanobdellota archaeon, assembly GCA_023140175.1. Lineage (GTDB taxonomy): Archaea > Nanobdellota > Nanobdellia > Woesearchaeales > WJIZ01 > WJIZ01. Next base: position 10,167 of record JAGLMD010000065.1, read on the forward strand.
GGAATAAAATTGCCTGTTATTCCCGGTATAAGGCCTTTGATATCAATTAAACAGGCTGATTCTGTTGAGAAATTTTTTAAGCTGAAGGTTTGCGATGAGCTGAAGAAAGGCCTTAAAGAAAAAGGAAGGGAATTTGGCTTAGATTATTTTGCTGATATGGTAAAGAAGCTTAAGGAATATGGGGCGCCCGGTGTGCACCTGTTTGTTCTTAATGATGTTGGATTGGTTGGAGAATTATATAAAAGGATTAGTTAGTTTATTTAGGTATTGGCATTCCGTTGATAAGATAAGCTGCAATATATGATAAATTCTTTGCTGTATCAACATCGAGATCTTCAGATATACTCTTTCTTCTTGAATTATATACTTCAGCAAGTAGATTCAATGCATTTATCCTTTCAGGATCTGAGTTTTTTAGTATCTTTTCTGCAAGGTCTGGGTATTTTTGTTCAAGATATGATTCATATGTTGGAACTTCTATTTTAAGCATCCTTTTTATCTCTTTTTTGTATTTCTTTCTTTCTCTATTTCTCTCTTGTACTGTCAATTCTTTTCCTAGTCCACTTTCATAAGGTTCCTCTGAGCAATATAATTCATATATACCTTTAGCTAAAGAAATAGCAAACCAGTTATTGATATAATCGTCTAGTACACCTTGCTCAGTTATAATCAGATGACTCTCTATATTTATTTTTTCTCTGCTGCTGGCCATGAAAAAGAAGAATTCAAAATCTTATATAAAGGTTACTACTATTTAGTTATTACTTTAGCTTATTTTTTTCTTAACAAGGTTGATTATCTTACACGTATTGCATATCTCTCCAGCAGCTGGTTCTTTACAGCTTTTGCAGATTCTTACTTCTCCTTTTTTGTATGCTTTTTTTAGAATTGGTGAGAGTTCGAGATATGAGTTTACTATGCCATATTTTGTTCCTTTATTTTTCCTGCTGAAAACATCCAGCATATCCAAGACTGATTTTCTGTATGAATCTACTCTGCACGGGCATGGCTCGTATCTTACTGGAAAGTTCATAAGTCTTGAATAAAGCTTGACTTCTTCTTCTGTGCACATGTATAATGGCTTGATTCTTGGAACGAATCCTTTGAATTCTTGTATGCCTGTTTTTGGGCCCAGCCTTGCTAATAAAGAGATATTGTTCTTGAAGATATTCATCAAAATAGACTGTGCTTCATCATCTAAATTATGGCCTGTGACTATTTTTGTTGCTTTTAATTTCTTTGCCATCTTATTTAGCATATATCTTCTTAATATGCCGCATATTGTGCAGGATTTCCATTTTATGCCTTTTGATTTCAGAGAATCCCTCATATAGCATAAAGAAGCTCCGAATTCTTCCCTGAATGATGAATTGTGTAATGTGATGTTATGTTCTTTGCAGAATTTTATTATGTTTTTTTTGTTTATATCTGAATAATTTCCTATTGCCTGGTCAATGTGTATTGCTTCTACACTCACGTTCCTGTGCTTTACAATTTTGTTCATCAGATATAAGGCTGCTGTGCTGTCTTTGCCGCCTGAGCAAGCTACTAATATTTTTTCTTTTTTTTCTACTAGTTTATTTATCCTTATTGTTTTTCTTACTTTTTTTTCAAAGTAATTCAGAAACTTTTCTTTTGTTAACTTTTCTCCCCCTTCTAATGTGTAGATTGTCTTTGTCATTTTACGCTAAGTCCATGTATATCTGAATAGCAAGTGCAATGACCGAAAGAATCATTAAAATTATCAAATTCCACCTTAACTTTGAGATTAGGATAGAATCTAATAGAATCTTAATCTTTTTCCGATCTTCTTTGTCACATTTATTATCCATTAATTTCTCCCGCAACTTGTTTTTCGTAATTAATTTCCTCCTTTTTTCTTCAATATAAAGCCTAAATAAATAAAAGAAGACGTAGAGTATAATTGCTGAATACCATGCAATGCTGCCATAGACTGAATTAACCCTGTTTAGTATCAGGACTAATCTGAAACATATTGCAGCAAGCAATCCAATAATAAAAAAGGATTCAGAAAGATACCTGCTATTCTTGCCTGTTATCCCTTCATATGTTTCTTTGTTCATCTTGTCTTGAATAATGTCTGCTTTATTGTTCTTAATGCCTCGAATATCGGCGAGCCTTTTAAATTCATTGCACTGTGCGGGCAATTTTCATGGCAGCAGTAGCAGCTTATGCATTTCTTTTTGTCTATTATCGGATATGGTGCAAGCTTTATTGCTCCTACTGGACATACATCTCTGCAGATTCCACATTTTATGCATTTCTTCTTTATTGAGTAAGGCGTTACTATTGCCAAGCCCGAAACCCATTTTATCAGCCAGGGAGGAATTTTTGAAACGTTTATTGGCTTTTTGTAATTTATTATTCTCTTATCTCCTATCACTTCTATCTCAGCTGGATTTACCAGTTTTCTTTCTATGCAGTATTTATTAGTAAAAATGTTTAAGGGATCATATCCTATTATTTCAGATGCTACGATGTCGAGAGCAGGAGCATTTTTTGATGCAATTATAAATCCTGTTTTTTTAGGAATGCCGGATGAGCCAGGACCATTTCCTTCCAGGCCGATAATAGCATCCATTATGTTTAGTTGAGGCTTGATGTTTTGATATATATCTACCAGGATCTGCGTAAATTTTTCCTCTTTTTCTGCAAGAACATGCAGTTTTTGCTTTATTCCGCCAGGTATTGTACCATAGAGATTCTTTACGGCTCCAGTATATTTTACAAGGGTATGGGTTTTTAATTTTGGCGCGTTAACAACAAGGTCAGCGTCGAATATTAGGCTTGAGATTTTAGGGTTTTTATAGACAACTGCATTTTCGTCGTTTATGTCTTTTATAGGCTTGGTTTCCAGGTTAATTAAAGGAATGTTATATTTATCTGATACTGCTTTTATTCCGGAAATCTCTAATGCTTTATTTGTACCGCCTTCCTGATAAAATCCAGAACTTTCTCCAATCATAACTTTACATTTATGCTCTTTGAATATTCTTATTATCGCTTCTACAACAGAGGGATGGGTTGTTACATGCTGGTCCGGGGTATTCTGGCTTAGGACATTTGGCTTTATGAGAACTTTGATATTTGGCTTTATTTCAAAATCAATATCATTTATTGCTTTTTTTACTGCATTATAAACTAGTTCATTATCATAAGAACTACATCCAACTATGCTGACTTTCATAAATCAGAAGAAAAAGAAGATTAAATAAAAATTTATTGTATTTCTGTAATCTTGATGCAGGTTACAGGACAGCTATCAACAGCATCCTGATTAGAGCCAATATCATCAACTTCCGCATTCTTTACTTTAGCTTTGTCGCCGTCCATCTCAAAGTTATCTGCGCATGCTGCTACACATGCTCCACATCCGATGCATTCATCTGCGTTTATTTCAACTTTATAAGCCATTTTATCACCTTGTGTTTTATAGTTTTATGTTTTTATGGATTGTTTATAAGGTTTTTGGCTGGGATTTATTCCTTTTTCCCTACTTTATTTATCTTCTCAACCATCTCGTTTATCTTCTTTTCTGTCATGCCATGCGCCTGGCAGCCTTGTTCAAGGCTTTCAAATTGAGACGCCATGCAGCCAATACAATGCATTCCATATTCCACCATTATTGCTGCTGCTTCTGGTTTCTTCTCTACTATTTCCCTTAAATTCATGTCTTTTGTTATTTTTTGTGTCATACTACTAACCTCTTTAGTCAAGAACATTGATTTCTTTTTTAGGCTTTTCTGTTTTTATGAATTCCACATCTGCCTCTTTCAGGAGTTTTTGTGCTGCTTTGTCTGGATATTCTCCGTATGTAATGAATCTCTTTGTTCCTGCGTTTATCAACATCTTTGCGCATAAGATGCATGGTGGATGAGTGCAATATATGGTTGAGCCTTCAATATTTACCCCATGCAAGCCAGCCTGGATGATTGCATTTTGTTCAGCATGAATAGCCCTGCAGATTTCGTGGTTCTTCCCAGATTCAACGTCTTTTTCATCTCTTAAACAGCCTAGTTCCATACAGTCCTTTATCCCTTTTGCTGCACCATTATAGCCTGTTGTCAATATTCTCTTGTTTTTTACTATGACTGCGCCGACATGATGGCGCCTGCATGTAGACCTTTCAGCTACTATCATAGCTATCTTCATGAAATATTCATCCCAAGATGCTCTTGGTTTTACTTTTCTTTTGAAAGGATCTCCCATTTTGTTTCTTGAGTTAATATGTTTTTATTAATTAAATCATTTCCCTTTTTAATCTTTTGTTGTTGTAAATGTGTATGGTCCTTTTATGTTTGACTGGAATAACTTTTTCTTGTTATTGCCTTCTGCTTCTTTTACTACTTCTCCTACAATCATGAAATGATCTCCAATTTCTATTATATCTTTAACCTTGCATTCTAAATATGAAGAGCAATCTTTTATTTTGGGGCAGTCTATTGTTCCGCATTCTTCTTTTTCTATGTTTTTTTCTTTGAATTTATCAATATTATGGCCTGATTTTGTTCCGCAGTATAATGCCAGGTCTTCTTGATCTTCTATAAGGAAATTAACACAGAATTCTTTGCTGTTTTTTATCATCTCATAGCTTTTTCTTTTTTTTGCAAGGAAGATTCCATATAGGAAAGGGGTGTGGCTTACTGGAGAGTGCCATGATAATGTCACAGCATCATCAAAGTTAGCATCTCTGCATGTTGCAATTATTGTGTTTCTTGGATTATAGATTCCCATTTTAGATTTCACCTTTGTTTACCAATTCTGCGAATTTTTCGAAACTTCTGTTGAATGTTTTCTCTATATCATCAGGAAAGAAGCAAGCTGGGAGTTCTCTGCTGCTTAAGTGATATTTTATGCATTCGCAGCAGACTCCTTTTCTACTGCATGGCTCATAAGAGCAGCTGCAGTTTTCAAGATTCTTTTCTTTTTGGCATTCCATCTTATCCTTCTAATATCCATTTCTCCTCATCTAAGTACCATGATTCCGGGTCTGAGATATAGGAGTGCTGGTCTTCAAGGAATTTATAATGAATGTTTTCCTCTTTTGCAAGGAATTCAAATAATTGTCCTGCTTCTTCGTCATCAGTATCTTCTTTTGCTTTCTTATAGAATACATAGCCCTGTTTCTCTATTTCCATGCCTGTTTCATAGACTTTGATATCTTCTGGTTCGCCTTTTAGCTTTTCCTTGAAATCATCTATGTTTTTGCTGAAGAAATCCTTTACAACACACATAGGGTCTTCTGAGCATTCTGTCTTTATATCAACTGCATGCATTTCTCCTATTATGCGGGCATTAAGCTTTTTTATCTTTTCAATATGTTGTTTTTCCCATTTTGCCAGGAAAAGCATGGTTTTTTTCACTATGGGGTTTTGTGTTCTTTTTGCTGCTTCTTGGTATAGTTCTACAGATTTTTCTTCATTCTGCAAAGCTGTTTTAATCGCTTCTATAGTTGATACAGATGCCACTTGGATTACCTCCTTTAAAATATGCTCCCCTTTTAGCTAGAATAAGCAAGGTATGATTATTTATAAAATATTCGGTTAGAAAAATCTGTCTGAGATAGAGAAAAAAGCTATTTGTAAGTTGGAGTAATATAACTACTATTAAGTGATATCATATCGAAAGCTTTATAAATGCACATATATTATCTTCACTTCTAGGGGGTAAATGTTATGAAATCAAAGTTGATATTCACATTGATGTTTCTACTAGCTATAGTTCCAGCCTATGGTGCATGGATTGAGCCCCTTGATTGTGATAAATTGTTTAATGATAATGAGCTGGTTCTAGCAACAGAAGCTGAAGAGCTTGCTGATATCTGTTTTTATGGAAGCGGCTATTCTGAAGGAACAGTTACTTTAGCACTTGAAGGAGAGAGCGATTATACAATTGAGAATGTATTAGTAAGCAATGGTATTGTAAGTTCAGTTGCTAATGGCTTAGAGACTGCTTTTACTGAAATACCTGCTGGTTTATACACATTATCTGTTACTTTTCCTTGCGGGGGTATGTTTGAATATCCCGATTATATTATTGTTTACGGAACAGAGAATGAAACAGGTTCTGGTCCTGATGAAAATCCCGATGGGGAAGACACTAATGGGGAGATTCCTGAGTTCTCAACTATTGCTGCTGGTGTTATATTATTGGGAGCTGGTTATTATATTAATAAAAGAAGGAAAAAGATGATAAAATGAAGAAATCAATTTTCATAGTATTAATGATATCTGTATTTATGCTTAATCTAGCTTATGCTGCATGTTCAGATAAGGCAGCCTGCAGGAACCAGGATAATGAGCTTTTCTGTGAGCCTATAGATACAAGCTGCGAATATGTAATATACATAGATGATAATAGCAATTGTGTAATTGATAGTGCATATACGGATAATGATGCTGATGGTGATTTGTGGAGCGATAATTGTGATGCATTTTCTGGAAATAGCAACGAATGGCTAGATATAGATGGAGATGGCATTGGAAATAATGCAGATTGCGATGATTTTGATGCGTCAAATACAGCAGATTGCTCACCACTGCCTCCAGTTACAGTAGCTAGTTCAACTAGTCCTTCTAGTACATCAGGCAGTTCCAGTTCAGGGGGAAGTTTTTCAGGAGGTTATTGTATATCAACCTGGGATTGTGGTGAATGGGGTGAATGTAAAGATGATTCACAGGAAAGAATCTGTGTCAAAACCAATACCTGCAGTAATAATTATAATAAACCAGAGGAGGAACAATCTTGTTCTGAAGACAGCTCTGAAGAAACTGTCTCGACTTTAGGCAGCGGAGAAGATGATGAGGAAAATAAGGCAGAGACCGAATCAGAGAAAACATATGCAGCTGAGACAAATGAAGGCCTGGAAGGAATTACAGGCAATGCAGTTAATGTTCCTATTTTAGGTTCAAATGCTGCCGGCCTAATTGTTTTGATACTGGCTATATTGGCTTTAGTCTTGTTTTTTGTTTTTAAGAGATAATTTTTACTTTCTTTAATTTATTTTAAACTCAATTTTGGAGTTGTTGTCTTATAAGTAATAACCATTGATATAGGATAGAAAAAAATCTCTTAATCTCTTGCCTGATACTGCAAATCACCTGAATAGATAGCTGCCTGAACATTACCTAAAACTCTTGCCACTAGTCCTTTTCTTTGCGGATCAATATAGGCTGCCCTTTCTGCTAAATCTGCACAATATTTACAAGGGTCAGCACATAATTGGGTACAATCTCCATTTCTAAACAAATCTAAATATCCATCCATTTCCCTATTGTCAATTTGCATTGCAAGCATTGCTGGAACTTTTCTTCTGATATTCTTCACTTCTTCAATGGTTGATATTCTTTTTTCTGCTAATTTTTCTAATTCGCTAATGCTAACTGCCTCTTGTCCAAACCAACTAAATAATGAGAATAAATCTGCTAAATTTCCATCATATCTTCCAGCTTCATAAGCCCCTATAACATTCTTAATCCATGTAGTTGGTTTGTTTCTATCAATTAGCTTAAAAGAATCAATACCTATCTCCCGATAAACAGCTAAGTCTTCTGGCCGTATAAATGTGCTTTTTACAATCTCATTTGGATTTGCAGTAAATTGGGATAAACACCAATATGAGCAATGATGTGTATAATCTTGACTTCTGTCTCCTATTGAAGCCCATGTTGAAGTGTATGCATGTTCATGCTCTTTTGCACAATCAAAAAGGCAAGAATCATTTGCCAATAATTGAATTTTCCCCGGAGCAGTTTTTTGCATAGCAGATAAGGTTTCAAAATCTCTTATTAAACTTAAATCCAGACATACCCTATCAGCACCCATATCTACAAATTGCTTAAATTTTTGTAAACTCCTTACCCTGGCAAATTTTGAAACTCCAAAACGCAGATTAGTTCTACCTTTGTATTTTTTCAAAAGATAAGGAGATGTTACAATAACCAAATCTGTTCCAATTCCTTCTATCCATTCGAATTTTCTATCCAATTCAACATTTCCTTTCCTAGAAGAATCTTTGCCTTCTAACATGGGCATATTCAAAATATAATCAAAAGTTATTCCTTTTTCATGGCATAATCTAATCGCTTCTTCTAGTGTTTCTCTATCTATCCAATTATTTTGAGATGCTCTGCCTCCACCATCAGAAGAAGAGTTCTCCCTGCCATAAACACTACTCACATGTTCAGGATTCAATGATTTGACTAATTCTATATCTCCATTGAACGGAACAACCAATCCCATATCCCAGCCCCCTGACTTATTATAGAGTGGTGACGAAACAAGAGTAATAAAGATATGCTGTCTAACTATTGGAGAGTAATAGGTACATTTATATATTAATAATGATTATTTCTTTACTATGGAAAGTGTATTAACTAAGCTCGGATTGACTGAATCTGAAGTCAAAGTATATTCAAATTTATTGGAACTTGGCTCATGCACTAGCGGAGCTATAATTAAAAAAACCAGTTTACAGAGCTCTACAATCTATCACGCATTAGAATTCTTAATAAAAAAAGGTATGGTAAGTTATGTAGTTAAAAATAATAGAAAATACTATGAAGCTTCTGACCCTGAGAATTTATTAAAAATTATTGAGGAAAAAAGGAAAGAGTTACAGAACCAGGAAAATGCTGTAAAAAATATAATTCCCCAATTAATTGAAAAACAAAAAATTTCTAAGAAAAAATCAGAAGCGACAATTTATGAAGGGTATAAAGGAATTAAAGCTGTTTTTGAAGATATACTCAAAACACTGGATAAAGGAGATGTATATTATGTTTTTGGAGCAAGAGGCGGGCTTCCTTTGAAATGGACAAGGAATTTTTTCATTCAATTTAATAAGAGAAGAGTCAAAAAAGGGATTAAGAAAAAAATAATCTTTAATGAAGAGGTTAAGGATATAACTGGCAAAGATGAAGAGAATCTACCTTTGACTATAGTCAGATATATTTCTCAAACTACTCCTTCAGCAGTAAATATTTATGGAGATAAAGTTATAATCGCATTATGGACTGAACAACCCCTGGCTTTTTTGATTAGGAGTAAAGAGGTTGCACAAAGTTATTTACAATATTTCAATTCATTATGGAAAGCTGCACATAAATTATAATAATTAAGATTGGATAAAAAGAGATTTCCTATTTATTCACGTTCTTTAAGTATTGCTAAAACTCAGTAGAAAAATACCTTCTTTTAAATTTTGTTGTCAGTTACTTCCTTTATTATTAACAAATATTTTTTAGTTTCATGATAAGTTAAGTCCTAAGCTCAATTTTTTCTATATATTTTTCAAGTATTCCTTTGAATTTTTCAAAGACTTTCTTGTCATAAGGCTTCTTTCCTTCAAAGGATTTATCCAATAGCGGCATTGATGACCTGAACTGCTGTAAAGCATATCTTTTAGAGCCTTTTAGCCATCTGCCGATATTCTCTATTATGTTTTCATCGAAAAACTCTGGCACAATTGTTGACCTGAATTCATAATCAATACCTGAGTTTTTTATCAAATTGATGCTCTTTTCTATTTTCTGGATATCTATTTTTATGCCTGATGCTTTATCGTAATGTTCTTTGTCTGATTTTATGTCCATAGCAATGTAATCAACTATTTCTGCATCTATTATCTTCTTGAGTAATGCAGGATTTAGGCCATTAGTGTCTATTTTTACAAGTAAGTTGAGTTCTTTAATCTTCTTTATTAATTCAAGTATGTCTCCATGTATTAATGGCTCTCCACCTGTTATACAAACACCATCAATCCATTTCTTTCTTTTTTTAAGAAAATTAAGAATTTTGTTTTCATCCAGGTCAGGCATCTCCCCTGGGTTGAGAATAAGGTCTGGGTTCTGGCAGAAAGGACAGCGCATGTTGCAGTTTCCTGTGAATATAATTGTAGAAATCTTGCCAGGGTAGTCTATTAGGCTTGTTTTCTGTATGCCTTTGATAATAACCATAAGAATTAAGATGAATTATTGGCTGACTAATGCCTTAGCCTCATCTAATGTGCAGGCTGTGCCTTTTATCTCATCTTGATTGAGGCTTATTAATAATGGGATTGGCAGCTGGCCATCTTCTGTTCGTTGAACTTTTTCCTTTAATTTTGGATAGATCTTTCTTAGTTCTGCTACCCCTTCGTCATCACCTAAGTTTATGTCTTTAAATTCAATATTGACGGAATTAAGATGTTCTTTTATATCCTTACATTTATCACATGCAGGCATTGTGTATATTATATATTCCATCTTATTCTATTTTTATTGCTCTGCTGCTTTGCTCTATTGATTCAGATACTTTATCCTTAGTAAACTCATTAACCAATGCTTTTTCATTGTCAAATGCAAGGCGGTCTTTGAATTCTTCTTTTTTACCGATGTTCCAGTTTGAGACAGGCCTGAAATAGCCTACAATCCGGGAGTATACTTCACAGTTTTTTTCGCATTTCATCTTATTCTACCTCTTTTAAAAGCTCTTTTTTATTATTGGTTTTTTCTAATACCTTCCCATCATAAGGGCATGTAAAATGCTCTCCTGAGATATATCCATGTTCTGGACAAATACTGAATGTAGGGGTGATGGAAAAGTAAGGTATTCTTGTATTATAGGCTATCTTCTTGACAAGCTGCATTGCTGCTTTCCAATCTGTAAGCTTTTCTCCAAGAAAAGTATGGAAGATTGTGCCGCCAGTATATAGGTGTTGGATATCATTCTGGTGCTGTAATGCTTCTATTACATCATCAGTATGGCCTACCGGCAGCTGTGTCGAGTTTGTAAGATATGGATTATCTTTTCCGGATGTTATTATATCAGGATAAAATTCCTTGTCTAATTTAGCAAGCCTATATGCTGTAGATTCTGCAGGAGTTGCTTCCAGGTTATAGAGACTGCCTGTTTCTTCCTGGAATTCTTTTAATTTATCTCTCATGAATTCAAGGGTATCTATTGTTAGCTGCTTGCCTTCTTCTGTCTGTATTCCTTTTTTTATGAGATTCATGGAAGCTTCGTGCATTCCACATAGGCCTATAGTTGAGAAATGATTTCTGAATGTTCCCAAGTAGGTTTTTGTATATGGCATTAAGCCATTTTTTAGATTGTAGTTAACGATTTTTCTTTTTATCTCTAAGGACTCTTTTCCGAGTGTCATATAGTGTCCTATCTTTTCGAAGAATTTTTCTTTATCACCTTTAGCCTCATATGCCGCCCTATTGAGATTGATTGTTACAACTCCTAAGCTGCCTGTGGAGTCGCCTGCTGCAAAGATATGTCCGGGACGTCTGACTAATTCCAGCAGGTTTAAGTTTAGTCTGCAGCACATTGCCCTTATGCTTTTAGGATCAAGGCCAGAGCCTATATAATTCTGGAAATATGGTGAGCCATACTTGGCTGTGAGCTCGAAAAGCAATTTAGCATTTTCACTTTCCCAATCGAAATTTTTGGTCAGATTATATGTGGGTATGGGAAAAGTAAAAATCCTTCCATTTGCATCACCTTCAAGCATTACTTCCAAGAAGGCCTTATTTATCATATCCATCTCTTTCTGGCAGTCAGCATAAGTAAACTCCTGCGGCTGCCCGCCTACAATTGACTTATCATCCTTCATGTCTTCAGGTACCAGCAGGTCGAATGTTAAATTTGAGAAGGGGTATTGAGAACCCCATCTTGATGGGATGTTAAGTGAGAAAACCAGTTTCTGCATATTCTGTTTTACCTGCTTATAGGTCAGATTATCTGTTTTTATGAAAGGGGCAAGCAATGTGTCAACACTAGAGAAAGCCTGAGCACCTGCAAACTCCATCTGTAAGCAGCCTATATAATTGACCATCTGATGGACAACGACATCCATGTGCTTAGCTGGCTTTGCATCAACCTTATTTGGAACATTGCCAAATCCCATCTTCAATAGGTTCTTTAGTGACCAGCCTGCACAATATCCTATGATGCCGTGACTAAGGTCGTGGACATGAATGCAGCCTTTTTTGTGGGCCTCTGCTATCTGAGGAGAATAGATCTCATTGAGCATATAATTGGAGATGACTTTTCCTGAGATATAAAGCATCAATCCGGAAAATGAGAAATCTTCATTTGAGTTCTCTTTTACACGCCAGTCTAGCTGGCCGAGATATGAGCTTATGGTCTTGACAACATCCACATATGTGTCTTTTGTGGCCCTTATCTTGGCATGCTGCTGCCTGTAGAGGATGTATGCTTTAGCTGTCTTCGCATGCCCTGATTTTATCAAGACCTTTTCTACAATGTCTTGTATCTCTTCAACTGTGGGGACATGTTTTTCTGAGAACTGGTATTCAAGTATTGTTACGACTTTATTTGAAATCTCTTGGGCTGCTTCTTTATTACTGCCTCCTACTGATTCTGCAGCTTTCAATATTGCATTTGTTACCTTATCCTGGACGAATTCAACTATTCTTCCGTCTCTTTTTCTTACCCTGATTATCTTGTTGGTTTTCTCATCTTCCATCTATTTTCCCTCTTTTATGTTTTTAGGAGTGTTGCAAGCTCTTTCTTGAAATGATTGACATCTGTAAATTCCCTATAAACAGATGCAAACCTTATGTAAGCTACTTTATTGAGTTGTTTGAGCTTTGACATTACAAGTTCGCCAATTTCTGTGCTATTAACTTCTATATTGTCCTTTTTTCTCAGTTCAAGCTCGATTTCGTCGACTATCCTTTCTATCTGCATGGTTTTGACTGGAGTTTTCTCGCATGCCCTTATTATTCCCCTTAAGAGCTTTCTTCTGTCAAACTGTTCCCTTCTATTATCTTTCTTGACAACTATCAAATCAGTGATATCGGCTCTTTCATATGTTGTGTAGCGTCTTTTGCACTTTAGGCATTCCCTTCTTCTTCTGACTGATTCTTCTGAATCACGGCTGTCTAATACTTTTGTTTCGCTGTTCTGGCAATATGGGCAAATCATGTTTTTTACCTGTTTAGTGACTAAAAATATTCTATATATGGTATTTAGTTGATTCTCGTATACCATATATTGTAGGTAAGCTTATATTTAAATCTTTCGTTTTTTTATTGTGAAAAATACTATATATTGTATGATATATGTTAGATAGCACTACTTATGGGTAATTTTCTGGAGAAACTCCTTTATATACTTTACTGTTATGAAATATATAGATTTCAGGTATAGAAAATAAATTAAATTTTATTTTATAGGCGATAGATGGTTAATCTTTGTTACTGGCAGGAGTTAAATTCCTAAGAAATTTTTGATTTATTTTCAATAGTGAGAAAAATACAAATTTATGCTTGGATTATATATTGTTATGTTGTGTATCTATCAAATATGTTCATGAGTTTATCAATTATGGGTGTCATTACTTTGCTGTCTCTTTTTCTGTTCCAATAATGAATTTTGGGGTCTATAAGGAAGCATACAGAGTAGTTTTTCTCTCTTTCAGTAATAAATACTAAAGGATATTCTGATTCTATTTCCATGGCTGTTTTTTTGGAGTGTTTATTTCTTAGGCCTGTTAACTCTAGATCAGCTATGACCATATATAGTCCAGAATTCTCACCCATTGTTTCTAATTTTACATTATTTAGGGTGCTTTCTCTATTGATGTCAAGGATTATACTCCCCAGACTTCTCTTTTCGATTGATAGTGTATGATACATATATTTCGTGTTTAATCAAGGTCTACTTTTATGAATCCTGCCAAGAAGGAGTGGACATTAGCTAGCTCCTTATACATATCCTGTGCTATCTTTCTATAAGATTCATGTCCATGTTTAGATGACCTTAATTTTATGAAATGAAATAATTCTCTTAGGTTGGCTTTTATCAAGACTCTTTTTTTGAATGCCATGGGCAGCAAATATTGAGCTTCTTTAGGGAAGGTTTCACTTATTATTCTGTACGCATTCTTGGCTGTCTTCATGCATTCAATATAATCTCTGTCTAATCCTGCTTCTTCTACTTCTTTTGGAATATCAAATCCATAGATGGGAGTGAACTCCTGGTTTGTCTGGGTCATTATCCTGTGCCTTTGGATGTCTCTGAATGCACCATAATCAACTAAGATATCGAAAGTGCAGTAAGTATGTTCGAATTCTCTTAAAGGGGCGTCGAATTTTCCTCTCTTTTCGAGGGATTTTTTTATTAAATCTTCTTTTTCTTGTTCACTCATGGACTTTACTTTTGCCTTCACTTTTTCATAAGGAAGGTTAGAGAACCGGTATAATAATGCATTGATAATCTTATCTTCTGCATCCTTGTCATATTCAACTAAGGAAACGTTTTTTGTGCTTTCAGGCACTTGATCCAGAATTTTTTTTGTTTCTTCTTCCAGTTCTTTGGCTGTTTCTCCAAGATATTTATTGTATTCAGTGTATTTCACTAATGTCGGCGTGATTTTCAATGCTGCTTCTTTTATCTCTTCTCCTATTTCCTGCATTTCTTTTAAGGTGTGGGTCATCAGTTTGACTATTGCATATTCGAGGTTTCTTGCGTTTATTGTCATGCCTAAGTTTGTGAGTACAGAGACGGGAAGCATATTCCTTAGATTATCAAATACCTTGTTTTTTATCTCTATCTCTGTATGACTTTGGTATTTCTTTTTTATAAATTCAGCCATCTTTGGAATTAATTCAGTGTACTTGTCAAGAATTAAGTTTATTGTCTCCTGGTAAAGCTTGTTTAACTGTTCGTTCAATCTTGGCTTGAAATATCTTGATTTGTCGAATTGTTGATATCTTGTGGATTTTTCTGTGTAGGATGCTAACCGGTTATCCTCAAGAACTTTAGTAGCAAGAATAGAAACATTCTCTATAGCTATGCTTAAGACAGCGTGTTCTGCGACACTTGAGTGGCCATAACCGACAACCCATTTTTCATGGAATTTTCTGCTCTTGTCTTCATTTAGTTCTTCAGCTATCTTATCAAATGTTTCCGAGCTTCTGGAGCATTTTGCAAATGTGACTGCTGTAACCTCTGGCGGCAAGCTGTTTAGAGTGTAGATTCTTCTTTTGTTTTGCATTAAATCCCCCAGATAAAATGAGATGTAATCAGTTTATATAGTTTTTTATTAGAGAAATCCAACTGCTTTTAGATCATCGATAATACCCGGAACAAATGTGTAATTATTTAATTCTTCTTTTGTTATCCATTTATATTCTATGTTTTCATGGTCTAAGGTAATTTTTGTTTCTTCTACTTTGCAGATGAAAGTCAGGATTGCCCAGTTTTTTCCGTTTGTTTTGTCTTCAACCTTGATCAATTCTCCTTGTTTTGTTATTTCTGCGTCTAGTCCGGTTTCTTCTTTTATTTCTCTTAATACTGTATCTTCTCCTGCTTCGAACTCCTTTACAAATCCAGAGCAGAAAGACCAGTGGTTAGGGTAGTTTCTATCGTTAGGAGATTTTTTTAGAATAAGGAGTTTGTTGTTATTGGTTACAATTCCTGTCACAACGAAATATGTTTTGGTCATTATTTCATTGCTCCTACTAAGTCTCCTGTTCTTTTATTTATCGTTTCTATTTTATTAAATTGATTAAGCATTTGAAGAACATTTTCTTTCAATTGCTCAATTTCCTCCTCTTTTTTATATGGTTCAGATATCTCATTTATTTCTTTTAGCCATGTCTTTAATCTTTCAATTACTTCTTCTTCACCTTTTTCTTTTTTACGTATTTCTTTCTTTGCTTCCTTTGAATTAGAAGACCAATTTACGCTTGTTAAATTTTTGGCTATATCTATTTCCGGACTTTCAAAGTAATATATAATCTGGTCAGTAATTAGAGCGACATTTCTGGTTAAATCGATTAATTTTTTATAATTGCCACCATCTTCATATCTACATAATGCAATGAGAAGTTCCATTGATTTTTTAATCTCTTTAGTGATCTTTCTTAACTCCCTTAGTTTAAGATAGATAAATACTATTAGTGCTTTATCTTTAGCACTTTTTTTATCTATCTTTATCTCTTTTAGTTCTTTCATAAGTTCTTTTAGCCACTTAGAATCATATTTTGTCCTGGGTAATACTCCTTCAAATATCTTTTCACCTTCAAACATCTTTCCACTCCGAATGGCCGAATTGGATTAAAAGGTCGACATTTATGGAATTTGTATGTGGGATATCACAAGCCCCAAAGCAAGAGCCGCCCCAGATGAGGATTTCTGCATCTGTTCTTTTATCAAGAATATCTTTTATTTCTTTAGCTTTTGGCTTCAGGCCGTCAGGAAGCTGGATTAAAACGGTTTTAACTTTTTCAAGCCTTATTTTTTCAACTGCTTTTTCTAGGTCTAGGTTGTACATGATAATTGATTGTGTCTGGACGTTTATATATTTAACTGGATATTTGCGAAAGTTTTATATATCATTAGTTACCCATTAGTAGTAAATATATGTAAATCTAGATGGTTTTGATGAAGAAGGAAAAACATCCCATTATGAGAGATAGTTTCAGGAGCCTTTCTATTGAAAGCAAAAGGAAGAGAAAAGGGCCTTCATCTAGATGGAAGTATGCTTTCTGGCCTGCTTTTATTGCTCTTAGCCTTGGTATAACCGATTATATTTCCAGGCCTTCAAAGAATCTTTCAAATCATATCACCAAGTACGAAAAAACTGCTGCTTTAGAGCGGATTTCGGATCAGCCTAGTTTAGGCTTAAACAAGGATGAGTGGGACGAATATGCTTTCATAAGTAAATATAGGGATACATTCAGGAAATATGCAGAGAAATATGGGCAGCCGCCCAGTCTTGCTGCGGGTGTTATTTATCAGGAGAGTAATTGTAGGAGAATAGGCCATGATCTGGAGGAAAAACTAAGTGTGTTCTTGCATAATGATGAGTCAGTTGGGCCAGGTCAGATTTTGGTTAGTACAGCTATGTTTTTGGATGGTGTAATTAATTCCCAAAGTAAAGGGGATTTTGAGAAGACTACTCAGGAGCAGAGGGTACATTATTTTTCAGAATTAAGAGATCCCGAAAAAAATATAGAATATGTGATCAAGTATCTTAGCTATCTTTTAAATGTGGATGAAAATTATAAGAAAAAGAATACTCCTTTAGATGAATTAAGAAAGGACAAAAAGAGATTAGCTCTTACTGCTATGAGATTCAGTAAAGGTATAGCAGTAAATGAAGTAGGTTTTTATGGAAGTAATGTAAAAGAAGCGATGGAAGCTCTTTGGATGCGACAATTATTTCCCGAAGATTTTGAAATGGCAGGGTATATTCTTTTAGAAGAAATAGTTAATAGTAAGGAATCCCAAGAAATAAAAAAAGGGATAGGGGAGGGAATTAGCCTATATGAACTAGCTAATTATGATTCAGCATGTAAGAGATTAGATTTCTCATATAAAGAAGCTATGGAACAAGTAGACAAACTTGAATGGGGCAGGGGCAAGGAATATTTTCAAGCTTTGGCAATTGTTTCTTTAATGTATGAAGCACGCTGTAAGCTTGATAAGGGTGATCGTACATCAGCGGATCTTACTGAAGCAATGAAATATTATATAATAGCAGAGGAGATAAGGTATGGTCTTGATAAGGCAAAGGAGACAGGTATATCTATCCCTACGATGGTTGCTAATCCTATGAGTGGAAAAAACATCTCTGTTGCTGATTATACCCTTATACAACAAAGAATGAACTATGTAGCTAAAGAATTGATAAAGAATTGATTATGAATGGAAATAATCATTAATTTAAAAATCTAAAAACAATTCATCCATCTCGTGGCTTGAGATCTGTTTCTTGTTTAGTACAGACATTTTAGGCTTTTTGCCATGAGATCCACGAATCATGTCAAATTCAAATTCATCCTCCCCGAATCCTTCTTCATGCATCTTTTCTCACCTTATTATTGTTTCCCTTATAGATAATCTTTCAATCTGTGCAAGCCTTCTTTCAAGTTCTCTTATCCTTATTCCCTGTTCTTTTACCTTGACATTAAGATAGCTTAGATTATTACCAGTATTATACTTAAACAGATTAATATCCTTTCTAACATTTGTAAAGGATTTTTTTATTCTTGATTCAGTTACCATTTTCTTCTCTTGTGCCTTTTCCCTTTTTCTTAAAAAATAAAGTGACCACGGGTCTTGTGGGGAGGAGTGTTAGAACAAAACACTATGGACTTGACGTTTGTCATTACTAAATAGTAGAAATTAGGTTATATATAAATCTTTCGATTTTGCTATTACTAATTAGTGATAACTACTTTAGATCTTGATTTAGAAATCAGCTAATTTGACTTTCTCTTCTGCTTCTGTTCTTTTTTATAAGGGAATCTTGTGAATTTCCTGCATTCAAGACAGTAATATACAACATGGCCTTTCTGTGTCCTTATCCTTAAGTTCTTTCCAGGCATCAAAAAGGAGTAGCAGTGTTTGCAGAATCTTCTTTGCAATACTTTTGGCAATCTAATCTGGTGCTTCATGGCTGCTCTTCTTGCTTTTCTGATGTACATATTTGCAAGAGAACTATCTTTACTGAATGCGTTTTCTGCTTCTTGAAATAGTTGTTTTATTTTTTCTTTTGCTGTTTTGATTGCTATTTTTTTGTTTATAGCGCCTTTTTTAGCCATAGTTTTTATATTTCAGGGGGTTTTATAAAATTTATCAAAAATTGTTTAAATGAATACAAATCTGATGTAATCATGTTTGAGCTTATAAGAAAATTATTTGTGAAAGATGAAGAGATTATAGAGAAAATCAATCCTGATGATATTAAAGGATGGTTTGAGGCTAAAGTTAAGGTATTGGAAGAAGAGATCGAAAATAAGCTAGTGTCTTTAAGACATAAGTTATTGGAGAGGATAAAATCTACGAGGGAGACACTTAAGAAGCTGGAATGTGCTGAGTTAAGAAACCCTAAAATAAGCACCCGAGAATTACAGTTTATGTATGGCAACAAGAGATCATATCTCCAGAGAACAGACTTTTTCTTGAAAGAGATAGGGGATATAATTGATTATGAAATAGGCTTTTTTCTTATCCATTATAAAGAATATGTCGATAATTTCCTGAAAAGCACCTCAAAATCATATAGGATCCTGCAGGAATTCTTTGCGAATGAAGTCAGGGATATTGCAATTGCGATAAAAGATCTTGATAAAGTTGTCAATGAACTAAAGGCAGATGAGAAGATACATAGTTATAACCAGATAGAGAAGATAAAGAAAGAGCTCATCTCAGTAGAAAATAAGATTAGCAAGAAGGAAGAGCTGGCTGAGAATATTAATGCTATGAAAGAAGAATTGTCTGGCCTGAAGGAAGGGGAAGATGTTCTGATGAAGAGGAGGGGGCAGATTTTATCTTCAGATGAACATACAGCTTTTTTGGATATAGAAGACAAAAGCGTGAAAAATGAGAAAGAGATAAAGGTGCTAAAAGACAGCATATATAGTGATTTTTCGCTGCTTGAGAGGCCATTGAGGAAATATCAGAGAATAGCATACCTGCATGATAAGCTTGTTGAACATTATTCAACTGATGTACTTAATGCATTGGTCACGGATTTCAATCTTAAGATAGTTGAGATTCTGAAGGGGTTGTCGAAGAATATCAAAGAAGGGAAATTAGTTTTAAAGGATAAAAAATCCTGGAAAGTATTGAATCTTATAGGCAAAATGGATAAGAAATATTTTGATGATTTTTTGAAGAGATATAATACTGCTTTAAATGTAAAGGAGAAGCTTAATTTAGAGATTAAAGAGAATAGGATAAGGAAAGAATTAGATGATATTGATGCGAAGATAGATAAAATAAAGACAAAGGAGAGGACACTAAAGTCTGGTATAAACGCATCCAAGGATGAGCTGGATTCTATAGATATTGATTATCTTAGGGATAAAGTAAGGAATGATATAAGTGAGTCACTTAAGGTGAAGATTGAGTTTGTATAATTTTTACGGTTCTATAGTAGTCATAAATTAGAAGGATTTATAAATTAATTTTGATTCTTCTTGTGTATGGGAATAGTAGATGTTGATGAGCATTCCAGGAATGGATTTTGGGTAAAACTTTATGAACCAGTTGATGATTTAGATGCTATCTTACAAATGGCTGCTGTTTATAAGGTTGCTACCGGGGATGATTCTGTTAATGTTGGGCCATCTAGCCCATTAGTAAAAAAGGAGAATAGCTATTCTATATTTGATTCTACTTATAAGAAAGACCTTTTTGTATTAGATCTTCCTGAAGATGAGGAAAAAAATGTCTCTGCTCTAGATGAGAAAATAAAAATTTATCTTGTCCGGCAGATTAATGCTTCTGATACAAATAGAATAAGACTTCATAGTTATATAGAGAAAATTCGTGATGGATTAGTAGAAGAGCCAGATTCAAAGTCTATTCCCTTTGAGAGCCTCTAAAGCTTCTAATTTTCCTTTTGTGATATATTGTATAGAAGCTCCTCCTCCTGTTGAGACTTGTGCTTTTACTCCTTTTGCTGCAGCAGCTAAATCTCCTCCGCCTATTACAGCATGGCCTTTTGTCTCTGCTAATACGCCAGCTATCATGAGCGAACCTTCTTTAAAGCCTTTTTCATAAATGCCAAGAGGGCCGAACCATACGATTTTTGCGGCTTCTTTTATGGCGTTAGTATCTTCTGAAGAGGGTATTGTATCTGCAGCAATGGTGCCTTTTTCTAATCCTTGTTTTGGATCAGCTTTTCCTTTTTCTTTGAAATCTGTTGTTGCTATAACTACTTCTGATGGCAGTATTATGTTCTTACATTTCTTAAGAATGGCTTTTGCATCGTCAGTATAATCCTTGTCTTCCTCCATGTATTTTGAATCACTGATATCATAACCAGCTGCTTTCATAAAAACGTTTGCCACAACTCCCCCTATGATGATCCTATCAAAGCTTTTTGAAAGCTCTTTAACTGCTTTCATCTTTTCCTTAAGCTTTGCTCCTCCAATTATTGCAACTCCTGTGCCTTTTGCGCCTAATATTGGTTTCCATGTCCTTAGCTCTTCGTCCATCAGGAAGCCTGCTGCAATGTCTTTATTTTCTTTGAATAGTTTTAATGGAACACCGTATGTTGAGGCATGTGCACGATGTGCTGTTGCAAAGGCATCATTGATATAGACATCTGCTAATCTTGCCAGCCGATTTACAAATTCAGGGTCATTAGCTTCTTCTCCGCTGTGGAATCTTAGATTTTCCAGTAAGATGATGTTTTCTTCTTTCATATTGTTGACCATTTCTTCGACTTCTTGGCCAATGCAGTCAGGAGCAATCTTAACCTTTACTGATAATTTGTCTGATAAAGAATCTGCTACTGGTTTGAGGCTTAGTTCAGGGTCTTTTTCTCCATCAGGCCTGCCGAGATGAGACATAAGGATAGTTTTTGCCTTGTTATTTACTAAGTAAGTAATAGTTTTTAGGCATGCATCTATTCTTGTGTAATCTGCAATTTTTCCATCTTTTATTGGAACATTTAAATCTAATCTCACAAGAACTCTTTTTCCTTTTAGGCCTAAATCCTGGATTGTTTTGTAATCTGGCATTTTATAGTTAGTTACTAATTAAAGATATTTAAAGTTTGTGGCAGACAGTAGTCAACGCGACAAATAATTGCTA
>JAGLMD010000066.1 GCA_023140175.1 Nanobdellota archaeon
TATACTAAACCGCAAGTAAAATTCCAAATTATATATTTGCGGTTTAGTATTACGAAGCTGCAATGAATTCGGATAAATAGTTGCGGGTGAGTATATATGCCTTAATAACTCTTATAACAACAATAAGAGACAGCTAAAAGGAGCTTATTTATGACTGATTTTTATTATTCCTTTTTTAATATGGGGGGGGGGTGAGAATGATCCGAAGCAGAGAGATTGTGGTAGGAGAAGATGAGGTTGTTTATGGCGAAGAACTTGACCATATAAGCAGAAGGATGGTTAGAGAATCAATGCCTTATTATGGTATTGTTGAATAAGGGTGAGAAAATTGATAAAAAATAAAACAATAGTATCTGAAAATATATGCTTTAATCTATTGGAGAACGACGATTCTCTTTCAATGTATAATGCAAATGACACAATGGCAGAGTTCGCTGAAAAATAAGAATAAGTAGTTTCTTTAAAATTATGGGCTTTTAGGCTTTAATTCTCTTAAATTTTACCGAAAGATATATAAAGCTTAGGTTGTTTCTTATTGGTAAAATAATATCTAAATCTTGCCTAATATTCTGTATAAAATAAAGGCAATTAGTTATGATTATGCTAAAAATGACAGATGAAAAGTCCAACTCGTATACTTCTGGAAGTATCCAGGTCTTAGCAGGTTTGAGTGCTGTAAGGAAAAGGCCAAGCATGTATATAGGCTCAACTGGTATTCGCGGACTGCATCACCTTGTATATGAGGTTGTTGATAATTCTATTGATGAGGCATTAGCTGGTTTCTGTAATAAGATTGTGGCTATAATCCATAAGGATGGCTCTATTACAGTAAAAGATAATGGAAGGGGAATTCCTACTGAAATTCACGAGAAATACCAGGTATCAGGTGTGGAGCTTGTCCTGACAAAGCTTCATGCAGGCGGCAAGTTTGATAAAAAGTCCTATAAAGTCAGCGGGGGGCTGCATGGTGTGGGGGTTTCGGTTGTGAATGCGCTGTCGAAGAAGCTGATTATCGAGGTTGTAAGGGGCGGCAAGTTATATAGGCAGGAATTTGAAAGAGGAAAACCATTGTATCCATTGAAAGAACTAAGCGAGTCTAAGGAGAATGGCACAAGCATAAGGTTTTATCCAGATGAAGAAATATTTGAGATTAGAGAATTCAGTTTTGAGACTTTATCAGCCAGGCTGAGAGAGATCGCTTTCTTAAATAAAGGGGTGCATATAGAGATAAGTGATGAAAGGACAGACAAGAAACATGATTTTAAGTATGATGGGGGCATAATCTCTTTTGTCAAGTTCCTCAATAAGAACAAGAATCCTCTGCATGAGGTAATATATTTTGAAAAGGAGAGGAATGACACTGTTGTAGAGATTGCTTTACAGTATAATGATTCATATCAGGAGAATATTTTTTCTTTTGTAAATAATATAAATACAACTGAAGGCGGTACACATCTTTCAGGTTTTAAGACTGCATTGACCAGGACAATCAATAATTATGCACAGAAAAGGGATAAAGTAAGGCTTTCAAGCGAGGATGCAAGAGAAGGCCTGACTGTTGTGATATCTCTTAAAGTGCCTGAGCCGCAATTCGAGGGACAGACAAAAACAAGATTGGGAAATTCAAATATCAAAGGATTGGTTGATTCTATTGTTAGTGCTAATCTTGGAGATTATTTTGAGGAACATCCCCCTATCCTGAAGGCTGTTGTAGATAAATGCATAAATGCTGCCAAAGCAAGGGATGCTGCAAGAAAAGCAAGAGAATTGACCAGGAGAAAAGGTGCTTTAAACCACCATTCATTGCCTGGGAAGCTTGCTGACTGCCAGGAGAAAGACCCTTCAAGATGTGAGCTGTATTTTGTTGAAGGAGATTCTGCAGGCGGAAGTGCAAAATCAGGAAGAGACAGGAGTTTTCAGGCTATCCTGCCATTAAGGGGAAAGATACTTAATGTTGAGAAGGCCAGGCTTAACAGGATCTTTGAGAATGAAGAGATAACAACCATGATCGCTGCTATAGGGTGCGGCATAGGTGATGAATTCGATATATCCAAAGCAAGATACCATAAGATAATAATCATGACAGATGCTGATGTTGATGGTGCTCATATAAGGACCCTGCTGCTTACTTTTTTCTTTAGGCATATGAGGTCTTTGATTGATGCAGGCTATCTATATATAGCACAGCCCCCTCTTTTCAGGCTCAAGAAAGGCAGCCATATAGAATACTTCTATGATGAAGCAAGCCTGGAACAGAGAATCACTGAGATGGGAAAAGATGGTTTGAATATACAGCGTTATAAAGGATTAGGGGAGATGAATCCAAAGCAATTATGGGAAACAACAATGGATCCGGGCAAGAGAAGCATCCTGCAGGTTATCATGGAGGATGCTGTGGAAGCTGATAAGATATTCACTATTCTGATGGGGGATGAAGTCATGCCCAGGAAGAAATTTATCCAGGCTCATGCACATGAGGTTGTAAATCTGGATATATAATTTTAGAAACGAAACTAATTTACTCCTTTTTATTCTGTTTTTTTCTTCTTGGCTTTACAACCCAAATTTGACAGTTTGCT
>JAGLMD010000067.1 GCA_023140175.1 Nanobdellota archaeon
TATGGTTTCAAAAGAAAGAATAAAATCACTTTGGGAAACGAGTAAAAAAGTTATTTTGGACTGCTCACTTGAAAATGGTGCAATTATTGCTGCTAACTCTGATAAGCCTTATTACCCGAAAGATGCTTTTAATTATAGATATGTTTGGCCTAGAGATGCAGGCTATATCTGCGTCGCTGCACAAGAAGCAGGCATTGATACCATACAAAAGCCATTTTTCGATTGGTTACTGGAAAGGCCTGAAGGTTTCAAGGAAACCAGTCTTCTTTACCAGAACTATTCAACAAATGGATCAAAACTTTGGTTGAACTTTCAACCAGACCAAAATGGCACAATGCTTTGGGCAATTTATAAGTTCTTTGAGAGAAAAAAGATACCAAAAAAATATGTCACTCTTATAAAAAAACTCGCAAATGGGTTATGCAATATATGGGACAAAACTCATTTTACAAAAAAGACACAGGGTTTGTGGGAACACTATCAATGTTACCCCGATTTGGATGAGAACCATTCTTATTCCTTGGCAGCCTGCGCTCGGGGTCTTAATCTGGCAAATAAGATTATAGCTAACAAAAGATGGGAAATTGCTTCAAAGCAAATGATAAAGCAAATCCATCAAAGAAATGTTCATAAACTCAATTATTTTACAAGGACAACAGGAAAGATCAAGATTCTAAAAATTGATGCATCTCTAATAGGTTTAGTATATCCTTTTGATATTGTAAAACCTAATGATGAAAGGATGATTAAGACAATTGAGATTATGGAAGCTAAACTTATTGTCAAGACTGGCTTATTGAGGTATGAATATGATACTTATGATGCTTGGGCAACTGAAGGTGGTTTCAGGGGAAAGGGCGCAGGAAGTTGGCCTCTGCTCAATTTCTGGTTGGTAATTTATTATCATCAATCTGGAAACAAAAAGGGTGCTTTGTCATTGTATAATAAAACATTAAAACAATTTGAAGATTACATACCTGAACAAGTTTTTGATAACGATATACAGCAATCAGTAAAACCTTTAGCTTGGGCACATGCAATGTTTATTCTTGCCACAAAAGAATTGGGTTTAATATCATAAAAAATGTCAGAAGAAGATAAGGATGAGGAAGAATAGAGTGGGATTCTATTTCGCTTGATAATGAAAAATCATCCTGCAGGATTCTTCTGTTCTTATTTCTTTAAACTTTATCATTCCCGAATCCCTTAATTTCTTTATTGAAGTTGTAGTAGAGCCTATTGCAGAACTATCCCTGGTTTTCTTCATCTTTTCATAAATTTCCTTTACAGTAAGCCATTTCTTTTTTTTAAATAAAGCTGATTTTTTATACTTTTGAAGAAATTTAAATACTGATGCCTGCCCCATGATACATCATAAAAGAAGGTGGTATTAAAAGCTTTCTAAAAAAAATCATAGAAAATACTAAAAACATTAAAGAAAAAATAAAATTTAACCAAAATTAACTTTCGGTGCTTTCTCAGTTCCTGCTTCAGCTTCAAACATATCTTTCTTCCCAAACCCGAACATTCCAGCAACAATATTTGTAGGGAACCTTCTTACTCTGACATTATATCCCCTTACAGCCAGATTAAAGATATCTCTCTCAACCTTTACCCTGTTTTCTGTTCCTGCTAATTCATCCTGCAGTGAAAGAAAGTTTTCAGTTGCTTTAAGCTGAGGATAATTCTCGACATTTATATTTAAGCCAGCGAACGTAGAAGCTGCAGAATCAATCTGTTTCATTGCAGCAAGCTGTTCCTGATGTGTTTTTGCTGACTTCAATGCTTCTCTTGCAGCTATGGCATTGGATCTTAAAGCAGCTATCTCGGTCTGGGTGTCTTTTTCGAATTTAACAGCGCCTTGAACAGTCTCTACTAGATTCGGAATCAAATCAGCTCTTCTTTGATAAGCGCTCTGTACATTCGCCCATTTCTCATTGACTGCTTCATCCGCTCCCACTAAACCATTATAACTCCCAATAAACCAGAAAACACTAAGCAGCAAAACTGCACCTATTATAATAAGTGTTATCCATAAAGGGCTTAATTTATTCTTCTTTGCCATCTTCATCACCTTCTTTTTGTTTTAAATCATCTTCAAGTGGTTCAGATTGTTGCGAAGCAGCTTCTTCTTCTTTTTCATCATCTTTTATCTCTTTTTTAGCTTCTTTTCTTAATTCTTGAGCCATTTCAGCAAGTTTTCCCATCTCGCCCGCATCAAGCCACATTCCATTGCATTTCTTGCAAACATCAATGATTATTTCTCCTTTTTTTAATTTTTCCATCTTGATATTGCATCTTGGACAAGTTAATAACTCCTCTCCAAAGACTTTTGTTATTTTTTCCTTTTTTTTGAAAAACATTTCAGTACACCTCTTGATATGATAAAAGATTCATAATCTAAAATCCAGATCCAGCGCCGCCTCCGCCAAATCCTCCTCCTCCAAATCCGCCAAATCCTCCTCCTCCCATGCCGCCCATACCTCCAAATCCGCCTCTTCTTCCTCCAAACAACAATCCAGCCATAAGGGCAGCATTAAAGTAACGGTCTCTCTTCCTGTAAGTATGATTTCTTCTTCCGAAAGAGCCCAATACTGAAGAGATTATCATAAAGAATATGAACAAACTAAAAAAGGCACCTATCCTGCTCTGCCCTTTTTCAGGAATACTCTCATCTACATAATATTCAGAATCTGTCTCCCCTAATAATACACTATTAACAGCCAAACTTGCTTCATAAATCCCCCTGCCGTATTCTCCTCCTCCTAGATTATCAACAAGATAGTTTCTTCCAATTCTCCCAATCTTAGCGTCATTAAGTATTGGCTCTATCCCTCTTCCAACCTCAAACCTATACTTTCTATCACCTACTGAAACTAATAATAAAAGGCCATTGTTCTTCTCTTTATCGCCCAATTTTCCCTGTGCAAGATTAAGGGCATAGCTTTCAATATCCTGCCCTTCAAGACTATCAACAGTAACAACAGCAAACTCTGCAGTCTTACTATCATAGAGTCTTTTCATCGACTGTCCAATTTTTAATTCATAATCTGGAGAGATTACATTTGCATAATCATTCACAAATCCTTTTATCTCAACTGCAGAATAGGCAGCTGCAGTTAATAACATAATCATTAGAATATAAAAAATCCCTTTCTGAAATTTCATATTGCTGGCTAGCCCATATTCCTTTAAAAAACTATCTCTACACTACTAGAAAATTAATCAATAAAGTGGATATACCCAGGAATGTAAAGAACCCTATCACATCAGTAAAAGTAGTTATGAAGACGCTTGATGCAACAGCAGGATCTATCTTAAACCTTTTCAATAAAATGGGAATTGAAGTCCCAATAAACCCAGCTACAATAAGGTTTATTGTCATTGCCATTAAAATTACAAGCCCAATCATATAGTTCCCTGTCCATAAGCTTGCAATTATTCCCATGATTATTCCAATAACTACTCCATTGATCATTCCAAGCGAAACTTCCTTTAAAAGTACTTTCTTATAATTACTAAGATTAAGCTGGTTAAGTGCAATCCCCCTGACTATAAGGGTAAGGGTCTGTGTACCAGCATTTCCACCCATACCAGCAATAATTGGCATGAATGCTGCTAATATTATGACAGCCTGCAATGTATCTCTGAAAAGGGAAACTGTCAAGGCAGCCAGGATGGCAGTCCCAAGATTAACGATTAGCCAGGGCAGTCTTCTCTTTAGGGATTTTTTCAATGGATCAAATATACTCTCATCAGGATGCACTCCTGCAATCTTGAACATATCTTCAGTAGCTTCTTCTTCCATGACATCAAGAACATCATCAATAGTTACTCTTCCCAATAACTTCCCGTTTTTATCCGCAACAGGCAGGGCAAACAAGTCCTCATTCCTGAATACCTCAGCAACTTTCTCTTTATCAAGGTCAGGATTTAGTTTCACTACCTCTTTTTTCATTATTTGATAAAGCTTTTTTTCGCTTGGGGAAGTGATAAGGTCCCGTATAGAAACAACACCCCTTAACCTTTCCTTATCATCTACAATATACACATAATTAAAGCCATCCATATCCTTAGCCTTCTTTTTTATAGTCTCAATAGCATCCTTTACTTTTATAGTGCCTGACGCTGCTACCAGCTCAGATTGCATAAGCCCGCCCGCAGTATCCTCTTCATATTTTATTAAAGGTGCTATTGCCTCTTTCTTCTTTCTTGGCAAAAGAGCAAATATTCTTTTTACCTTGTGCTCAGGAATCTCGCCAAGAATATCTGCTGAATCATCAGATTCAGCATTCTCTATCATCGAGATTATATATTTGTCTTTCAGGCTCTTTAGAATGAACTTCCTTGAATGCAGGCTTACTTCCAATAAAACTTCAGAGGATATCTTTGTAGGCAGCAGCAGATAAAACTCTATCTTCCTCTTATCACCGAGCTGATCAACCATTATGGCTAAACTTGGGATATCTGCATCGCCAATTATCTTTTTTACCTTATCAATCTTCTTATTTTCAAGAAGGTCTTTTATCAGATTAACATCGATATGCTCCATATAGAATCAGTGATTTAATTTATTAATAAATGTTGCTGTTTTTCTGTATAGCTTTATAGCTTCGATAATTTTTTAAATAAACTAGTAGAACAAATTCATATGAACATTGTAATTATTGGCTTGGGAACAGCAGCCTTTGCAGCTCTATTGGCAATAAGAAAAATAGACAGAAATGCAAAAATAACTATAATAGACAAAAAGCCGTTTGACTTGCTGCATTCTTGCGGATTGCCCTATGCACTGGAAGGAAAAATAAAGCTGGAAGAATTAGAGCATTCTATAAGTGCAGATAAGATGAATATCAAATTGTTGTCTGAATCTGAAGCTGTAAAAATAGACAGAAAAAACAATGAAATAGAATATGTAACTCTTAAAGACAATTCCAGCTCAAAAATATCTTTTGATAAACTGTTATTAGACTTTGGCTCAGTTCCTTTTTTGCCCCCAGTTGAAGGCCTGAAGGATAATGAAAATGTATTTGTTATAAAAAACTCGTCTGACATAAGAGAAATAAGCTCTCAAATAAAAAAATCAAAAACAGCTGCAGTCATAGGTGCAGGCGCAATCGGCCTTGAAACTGCTTTTGCTTTAATGAAAAAAGGATTAAAAGTGACTGTAATAGAAGCTCTTTCTTGCTTATTTCCCAGGGCAATTGATCCTGATATCTCTGCCAATCTTGAATCATACCTAAAGGAAGAAGGAATAGATATACTCCTAAATAAAAAAATAAAAAAAATAAATGGGAAAAACATCCTGCTGGATGAAAAAACAATAAAAGCAGACATAATAATATGTGCAACAGGTGTTAGGCCCAACATAAAGCTTGCATTTGAATCTGGCTTAAAGACATCCGAATTTGGAATAATTGTTGATAAGTATATGCAGACATCAGCTAAAGAGATATATGCCGCAGGTGACTGTATAGAAGCCGCAAACTTAATAACCAAAAAAAAATTTGAATCACAGCTTGCAACAACAGCATACAAGCAGGGCACTATTGCAGGAGAGAACATAGCAGGAAAAAAATCAGGATATAAAGGAAGCATATCAACATTTGCATCAGTAGTAGGAGAAACTGAAATAGCCTGCACAGGCCTCAACTCTTATTATGCTAAACAAGCAGGCTTTGATGTTGTTATAGGGAAGTCAATCTCCACAGATAAGCCGGAATGGTTTGGAGATAATGAAAAAATAATTCTTAAAATATTGGCAGATAAAAAAACACAAAAAATAATCGGAGCTCAGGCAATTGGCAGGAATGCAGCCGGAAGAATAAATGTAATCTCAACAGCTATAGCAGCAGGAATGACTCTAAAAGATTTGTCAAATGTTGAATTAGGTTATTGCCCAGCACTCTCGCAAGCTTATGATATCTTGCATCAGGCAGTTGATTTGGCTTTGAGAAGGATAAGATAACATTTATATTTATCCTATTTCTAGCTTTTCATATGCAATTTACTATCGTCGATATCGAAACCACAGGCCTTTCTGCTTATCGCCATAATATAACAGAGATAGCAGCATTAAAATATAATAATGGAAAAGTAAGAAAAGAATTCTCAACATTAATCAATCCTGAAGTGTCCATTCCCAGATTTATAACAAGATTGACTGGAATAAATGATGAAATGGTTAAAGATGCGCCAAAAATAGAAGAAATTATTTCAAAATTTCATTATTTTCTAAAAGATTCAGCATTTGTCGCGCATAATGCAGGTTTTGATTATAAATTCCTTAATCATGCTTCCGAAATTCATAATAATAAATCACTTAATAACCATAAGATTTGCACATGCAGGCTTGCAAGAAGGCTCCTTCCAGAGCTTCCAAGTAAAAGATTATCTAGTATTTGTGAACATTTCAAAATAAAAAATGATTCTGCTCACAGGGCAATGGGGGATGCAGCTGCAACTGCAAGGATTTTTCATAATTTCCTTTCCATGATGAAAGAAAAAGACATAACTGATATTGAAGACATCTTGAAGTTTCAAAAAAGCAAGATTCAAAAAACATCTTATTCCACTAATCTATAACTCATAGTTCAATAAAATATGCTCAAGAGCAGAAGGTCGAGTTAACAGGAGGAGTATACTGCTAGTATATAACCAATACTGCCTCCGAAATTTTGACAGTTAACCACTACATTTCTCGTCTAAAATTATTATTTTCAAAAAAGTTAACCATTACATATTAATCTAGATATCATAAATCATCATAAACCTTATAATCTATCTTGTTTTTCTTTTTGTATGCAAATAAAAAGAAAGCCAGACTGGCTCAAAGTACCTATTCCTTCAGGCGAAAACTATAACAATCTAATCCAGTTAATAGAAAAAAACAATATCCATACGATCTGCCAGGAAGCACATTGCCCTAATATTGCAGAATGCTTTTCTAAAAAAACAGCAACATTTCTTATTCTGGGAAAAATCTGCACCAGAAACTGCTTATATTGTAATGTAAAGCACGGCTCTCCAGAAAAAGTTGACGGAAGAGGGTCAAAAAAGATTGCCGAAGCAGTAAAAACTCTTGATCTAAAATATGTTGTCAT
>JAGLMD010000068.1 GCA_023140175.1 Nanobdellota archaeon
GGAAAAAGCATTATTTTCATATATGGAAACTTAAAATCTGCAAGACTCCGGTTTAAATATATAAGTAATGATCTTTCCAAAAACTATATAAATCTGCCATTTATTCTCTTCTTACTGGTGATTTGAATCTTAAAGATGGCTGTTTTAGGCTCAACCAGAGGCACAGATTTACAGGCAGTGATAGGTGTAATAGAATCTAAACAGCTAAAAGATGTCGAGATTTCTTTTGTTCTAAGCAATAAAGAAGATGCATATATTCTTGAAAGAGCTAAAAAGCACAACCTAAAATCGATCTTCCTTGATCCAAAAGGAAAGACAAGAGAAGAATATGATGATGAAGTATCAAACTTACTAGAAGAAAATAACATCCAGCTTATCCTATTGCTAGGCTATATGAAACTGATGAGCAATAGCTTTGTAGATAAATGGCACAATAAAGTCATGAACATCCACCCAAGCCTATTGCCAAAATATGCCGGCGGGATGGATTTGAATGTACATGAAGAAGTAATAAAAAACAAAGATAAAGTTAGCGGTTGTTCACTTATGTTTATTGATGAAGGCGCTGATACAGGCCCAATTATAATGCAAAAGGAAGTGTCCGTAGAAGAAGGCGAAACAGCAGATTCATTAAAGGAAAAAGTTCAGAAAGCAGAACAGGAAATAATTATCAAAGGAATTGAACTATTCAGAGATAATAAAATAAAGATTGAAGGAAAAACAGTTCATATTCTTGGTTGAGGGTGATGTTGAAAATGATTAAAAGAGCACTTATATCTGTGTTTGACAAGACAGGGATAGTAGAATTTGCAAAGGAATTAGATAAACTAGGCATAGAGATATTATCGACAGGCGGAACAGCTAAAAAACTAAAAGAAGCTGAGATAAAAGTCAAGGATGTTTCTGATTATACTGGCTTTCCAGAGATGATGGACGGCAGAGTCAAGACATTGCATCCTAAGATTCATGGCGGCCTTTTAGCCTTAAGAAACAGCAAAGAGCACATGCAGCAGGCAGAAGAAAACAACATTGAAATGATTGACCTTGTTGTTGTCAATCTTTATCCTTTTGAAGACACAGTAAAAAAGAAGCTCTCTTTTGAAGAGACTATAGAGATGATTGATATTGGCGGTCCATCCATGATAAGGTCAGCCTCAAAGAATTTCAAAGATGTTTTAGTAATAGTTGACCCAGGTGATTATGGCTGGATTATTGATGGCATTAAAGCAGAAAAGACCATCCCATTAGAAAAAAGAAAATTACTTGCAAAAAAAGTATTTGAAAGGACAGCAGAATATGATAAAGCAATCTCAGGATATCTCAATGATAATAAAGAATTATTTCCAGATAACATAACTTTATCCTATGAAAAGAAACAGGAAATGCGCTATGGAGAAAATCCTTACCAGGATGCAGCTTTCTACATAGATCCAAAAGCTAAAGAGCCGGGAGTCGGAGATGCAGAACAGCTGCATGGAAAAGAATTATCATATAATAATATAATGGATACTGACGGTGCTTTAGAGATTGTAAAGGAATTCTGCGAACCATGTGCTTCTGTGATAAAGCACGCAAATCCTTCTGGAGTGTCAGTATCAGAAAAGATTGAAGATGCTCTTGAAAAAGCATATAATGCAGATTCCTTAAGTGCTTTCGGCTGCATAATTGCTTTAAACAGGACATGCAATAAGGCATGTGCAGAATTTTTGGCTGATAAGTTTCTTGAAGTGGTCATTGCGCCAGATTATGAAAAAGAAGCACTAGATATATTGATGGAAAAGAAGAACAGAAGGCTGCTTAAACTGCATTCTTTGCAGGCATGCTATAAGGAAGATGTGAAGGAAATATTTACTACAAAAAAAGTTGTTGCTGGTCTATTAGTGCAGACAAGAAACTTCCCTTCTTTGAATCTTGACGGTGTTAAGGTAATAAAGAACGAAAATCCTGAAAAGGAAGATATAGCAAAGCTTACTCAAAAAGCAAAAGAAGACACCTTAAAGGAACTGATCTGTGTAACAAAAAAACAGCCGACTAAAGAACAGCTGAAAGATATGATTTTTGCCATGAAAGTATGCAGGCATGTAAAATCAAATTCTGTCATGTACGCAAAAGATCTCACAACAATAGGTATAGGAGCAGGCCAGATGTCGAGAGTAGATGCCACAATAATCGCAACAAGAAAATCACAAGGAAAAGCCAAAGACGCAGTAATGGTATCAGATGCTTTCTTTCCTTTTAGGGATGGCATTGACGAAGCATCAAAATCAGGAATATCAGCGATAATCCAGCCAGGCGGCTCTATAAGGGATAAAGAAGCTATTGAAGCAGCAAACGAACACAATCTCTCAATGGTTTTTTCAGGTACAAGACTATTTTTGCATTAAGTCTTTTTCAAACAAATATTTCGGCAGATAAGCTCTTTTATAATATTGATATATTTCTATCATATTAAAGTTCTCTATCAGTTCTTTAAAATGCTCCCTTATCTCAAGTGTCAGCTTTCTGACTCTGCCTTTATCTGGTGATTCTATATCAATCTCTAAGTCCCAATCTCCTACTGTTTTGTTGACTTGCACTATCTCTTTCGTCTTTTTCATATGGCTCATAAGTTCTGTCTCTCTTTCTTTGTTCAGGTTATGCAGCTTAAGAAATAGCCTGAGCTTATAAAATCCCAATTTGTTCGTATCCAGGACATATTTGAAACCCCTTATTATTTTTTTATTGCAGAGATTCTTTGTCACTGATTGTACTGTCTTGATATTCAATCCAGATTCCCTGGCCAATGAACTATATCTTATCTTAGGATTCTCTAAAAAGCCATTCATCACAGCCATCTCGTTTTCACTAAAGCTTTCAATCTCCCTGTCACCCCCGATTATTATCGAAGATTCTATAGAATAAGAAATCTGATTCTTCTTTGTCAGATATATCCTGGGATAGATGAATGTGACAAGATTAAGTATAACCTTATAATGAGTCAATGTAGGGCTTAAGTCAGCTGCATTTTTTAACACCTTATTGAATCTTGAAGGATTTGGCGAGACAATCTCAATCACAAAATCAAATTCTCCACTTAACTCATACATAGCTACAACATACTGGTTATCAATAAGCTTCTTTATTATGTCTGCCTTATCATTCTCTCCAATATAAGCACCCTTGAAATAGACCTTAAACAATATCAGCCCGAATCTTGAGTAATCAAATATGCAGTATGGATTGTTTATTATCCCTTCTTTTTCAAGGCTGGTTATATTATACTTCAGCCTTTGCGGGCTTTTCTTAAGCAAACCAGCCATCTGCTTGATTTTTGCCCTTGCATCCTCTGCGTACAGAAATATCAGATCTTTATCAATTTTGGCCATATTTCATTAACTTTTTTATATATTTATAAATTTTACTGATTTTTTGGAAGAAAACAAAAAAATTAACAACCAAAGATATAAATATAGTAAAATGTATAGTAATATAGTATGGACAAAAATGAAATTTTTTGGGAACTTGTAAAGTACCATATTGAACATAATTGGGAAACCTTAAATGGCAAGTATCATGGTACAACTCTCATAGCGAATAAAGACCATTCTATTGATGATCTTGTTGAAAAAGCGGTCATTACAATACCCGATAAGAGCAAAACTGTTAGGATTGATAATAAAGAAAATCTACGTGATTATCTTGAAGAGAACGGCCAAAAAGATGGTGCACATATCTATCTTAGGCAAACCATTACACCTGTTGCTATGGGTGAGAATTATGTTAAGAAAATAAATGAGATGGGCAGTGATTTCTATTCCCTGTTCCCTAAAGACTTTGTTTCTCCAGATTGCAGCATTTCTGTTAGAGAAGGAATAGGAACAAGGACCAGGGCTGCTTTGGTTATCCCGCAAGTCAATGAAGACCTCCATACATATATAGTGAGGAAAAGGCCATATGGCTCTTCAAAAATGGGAAAAGTAGCTTATATGAACATACATGGCTTAATGAAAGAATTCTTTTTCTTAAATTCTCCATTAGAGTATACAGTTGAGAATGCAAAAGGAGATATTAAAATTGAGATACTGGGGAAATATAGAAAATACTTAGAAAATAGGGATAAATCAATATTCGAACAATATTATGTTTGTCGAAAATTAAAATCAGGCAGTAGGGGGTTATCAAGCTTATACTTTTTAACACTTATCAATCCATCATTGCCTGAAAAAGAGTATTCTCCAAACTTAGAGCAGGCAGTACTTATATGATTATTTCAATATCTCCATCCCAGGATAAAGTGGAAACTGCTTTGTAAGTTCTAAAATATCTGAATGAACTTTCTCTATAACAGCCTTATCCTCAGGAGCTTTGATTACCTTAGCAATTCCCTGAGCAATAACTTTCATCTCACTCTCTTTCATCCCTCTTGTGGTAATAGCAGGAGTTCCTAATCTTATTCCAGAAGGATTGAATGGGGATGCTGGTTCGTAAGGGACAGTATTCTTGTTTGTCGTTATCCCTGCTTCATCCAAAGCATTCTGTACAAGTTTCCCCTGTCCGGTCAGCCTGGAAGGCCTTAAATCAATTAAAATCAAATGATTATCTGTACCATTTGTAACTAACTTAATTCCCTCTTCCATCAATGAATCAGCCATTGCTTTTGCATTCTTCACAATCTGGTTTGCATATTCTTTAAATGAAGGCTCCAAAGCTTCACCAAAAGCAACTGCCTTAGCAGCATTAACATGATCATGCGGCCCGCCCTGCAAGCCAGGAAATACAGCAGAGTCAATTAACTGCGATAATTTTTTAGCAGAGCCGTCTTTCATCTTCAGTTCAGGATGATATTTATCATGCAATCTATCTTCTTCCTTGCACATTATTATAGCTCCTCTTGGCCCTCTTAATGATTTATGTGTTGTTGTCGTGATAATATCTGTAAAAGGAAATGGCGATTCATGTGCTCCACCAGCTACCAAACCCGCAATATGCGATATATCAGCCATATGATATGCATCAACTTCCTCACAGATCTCCTGAAATGCCTTAAATTCAATTTTACGAGGATATGCTGTCAGGCCAGAAATGATCATCTTGGGCTTTTCTGAAATAGCCTGTTTCTTTATCTTGTCCATATCCAGTAATTCAGTCTCTTTTTCAACATCATAGCTGACACATTTGTATATCTTTCCTGAAAAATTAACTGGCGACCCATGTGTTAAATGCCCTCCTGATGTCAGATTAAGTCCCATAAACTTATCCCCAACATTAAGCAAAGCAAAAAACACAGCCTGGTTTGCAGGACTGCCAGAATAAGGCTGCACATTCACATGCTCTGCCCCGAATAATTTCCCGGCTCTTTCAATAGCTATCTCTTCCATGACATCAACAAATTCCTGGCCCCCATAATATCTTTTCTTAGGGTATCCTTCAGAATATTTATTTGTAAAGACGCTTCCCATTGCTTGTAAAACAGCCTTAGAGACATTATTCTCAGAGGGTATTAATTCAACTCCTTCCTCTTCCCTCTTTAATTCATTTCTTATTGCTTCTGCAATCTCTGGATCAGAACTATTGATATCATTCATCAGATTCATCCAATTCACCCCAGAAAAAATAAACTTGTTTTATTTATATAGTTTTTGAAAAAGTTATACTAATGTATAACTTTTTCAAAGGCTTAGAAATCCCAGAGGGATACAAGAACGAAGTGACTGTATCTTTGATTTCTATTGTTTTTGAAAAACTTAATCAAAAATTACTAAGTTCTTCAAAAACTTAATAATTAGTTATGACAACTTCGTTTATTTTTCCCCTTCCTTTTGCATTAGAATTAATTAATCTCCTTGCTTTTACAAATTGAATATTAAAATCCTTGTAAAGTTTTTTTATGAACTTCGTATCGCTGTTGCTCCCCATGCAAAAACATCCTTTTTTATGTAACTTCCGGAATACATCTGCAAGTTTTTCTTGCTCTTCTTCAAGAAAACTGTTCTTTTGATAAGAAGTAAAACTTTTCCCTTTCTTTAATGGGTAATAGGGGGGGTCAAAATAAATAAAATCCCTTTTTTTTGCCTTAGTTATCACTTTTTCGAAATTCATTACATTTACTTCTGTTTTTTTTAATAATTTTGAGATGATTTTTAATTTTTCTTCCTGGACAATATCCGGATTTTTATAAGAACCTATGGGCACATTAAACCCTCCTTTGGAGTTTACCCTGTATAGTCCATTAAAACATGTTTTGTTAAGATATATAAACCTTGCAGCTTTTTCTAAATCAGGCAAATCATTTGGATTCACTCCCCTAATCTCATAATAATATTTTGGCTTATCAGCTAAATGGTATTCTTTATGCTGCTTTAATTCAACAGTAAGTTTTTCTACATCAGTTTTTATGATGTTATATGCATTGATTAATTCAGCATTTATGTCAGAAAGTAAAACCTTTTTTGGTTTATATCTTTGCAAGATATAGAAAGCAACTGCACCACTGCCTACAAAAGGCTCAAAATAATTATTAAATTTCTTAGGAAAAAGGGGCTTGAACTGTTCAATTAATTGTTGTTTTCCCCCTGCCCATTTTACAAATCTTGGAGTATCTATATCATCCATAATAAATGCATAGAATTGGTACTTATATAAACTTTGCTTTCTTAGTTAAATCTTAATAATAATGAAACAATAAAGTTATGTGAACTTCTTATTTTAGGAGAGAGAAGAAATCTTAAAGGGTATGCGAAGATTTATGCTGATGAAATTGTAAATTTAATCAGGCAGAAATTATACTTCTTTTTGGCTCTGTTCTTAAAGGAAAAGATTTCAATGATGTGGATGTATTATTTGTTACAAACCAAATAAAGAAAGTAAATGATTTCTGTTTAGTTCTTAAAGGAGAAACTGTATTTATGGCTGTACTGAAAAATGTCAGTTCATGAGAAGAAACTTAATTGGCGTTTAGCAGGAGAAACAAGAATGAAGAAAATAGAACCTAATGATAAGCTCTCAAAAGAACATATCAAAAAGGCAAAAGATGAGAAAGAGCGGGATGAGCTGAATTATGAGTATGGGACAGCCCCGGAATTCCTTACACACAAATTCAGCAGATGCTTTTTCAGGTTAGGGGTTTACACACAGCACTACTAACATAAACTATTTAAATTACCCTCTTTTGATTCTCTATCGGGTGGTATGGTGGATAAAATACTTATAATATTCGGCTCTAAATCTGATGAATCTGTTTATGGGAATATAGTTGATATTCTAAAAGGAAATGAAAATATACATTATGAGATGCGCATATGTTCTGCTCATAGAACTCCTGAGGAATTAGGTGCTATCCTGAATACAGATGCTAAGGTGATAATTGCAGGCGCAGGATTAGCAGCCCATTTACCTGGTGTTATTGCATCAAAAACACTTAGGCCGGTAATTGGAGTTCCTGTAGAGGGAAACTATAAAGGCTTAGACGCTTTACTTTCTATAATGCAGATGCCTCCAGGTGTGCCTGTTTTATCCACTGGAGTTAACAAATCTGATGTAGCTGCTAAACTTGCTCTTTTGATGCTCAAAAAATATGATAAAGTCCATATTTTTGGAGATGAAAATAACAATGCAGTAAAAAAAGCTATTGATACATTAGATGAGTTCAATGTTTCTTATGAGCTTAATCCGGATTTCAAAGCCAATAGTATAAACATTAAATTTGTTTCACTTGATGAGGAAGCTGAGAAAAGGGATGATTTGATTATCTATGTGCCTATAATTGATGAGGATGATGACAAGGCAGAAGCAGCATTAAACATCCTGAAAAACTCGGCCAATGGATTATGGGTCGGATTGAACAGGGGAGAAAATGCTGCATTAGCAGCAATCGAAATAATGGGTTCTAATAATGAATATGCAGATAAACTTGATGAGTACAGAAAAAGCCGTGCTGAAAAAGTAAAACAACATGATAAAGAGGTAAACGAAAAATGATTCCAGAAGAAATGATTAAAGAACAGATTAATACCACTCTTAAAGAAACAGACTTTGCTCTTGGAAAAAAATATTCCGGCAAAGTAAGAGATACCTATCTCTCCGATGATAAGGTCTTTCTAATAACTTCTGACCGCATAAGCGCATTTGATAGGATATTAACAACAATTCCTTTTAAGGGACAGGTTCTTAATCAGATTGCCGCATTCTGGTTTGAACAGACAAAGGATATAGTAAAGAACCATATCTTGGATATTCCAGACCCAAATGTCGCAGTTGGAAAAAAGGTTGAAATCATCCCTATTGAAGTTGTGATAAGGGGTTATTTAACAGGCTCTGCATGGCGTGATTATAAAGATGGAAAAGATATATCTGGTATTAAACTGCCGGAAGGAATGAAAAAAGACCAGAAATTTGATCAGCCTTTATTCACTCCATCAACAAAAGCAGAGCAAGGTTTGCATGATGAGCATGTTTCAAAAGAGGAAATATTAAAGCAAAACATCATATCAGAAGAATTGCTAAAAAAAATAGAAGATACAGCACTAAAGCTTTTTCAAAGAGGCCAGGAAATATCTTTGAAAAATGGCATGATTCTGGTTGATACAAAATATGAATTCGGCTTAGATGAAAACAAAGAGCTTGTTTTAGCTGATGAGATCCATACACCAGACTCTTCCAGATATTGGTATGCAGATACATATAAAGGATTATTTGAAGCAGGAAAAGACCAAAGAATGCTTGATAAGGAATTCTTAAGGCAGTGGCTGATAAGGGGAAAAAACTTTATGGGCGACGGCGACATTCCTGTAATTCCGGATAATATAAAGATTCAAGTAGCTAAGATTTACATCCAGGCCTATGAAGAGATAACAGGAGAAGAATTCAAAGC
Organism: Nanobdellota archaeon; assembly: GCA_023140175.1. Taxonomy (GTDB): domain Archaea; phylum Nanobdellota; class Nanobdellia; order Woesearchaeales; family WJIZ01; genus WJIZ01. The sequence continues at coordinate 8,849 of JAGLMD010000068.1, forward strand.
AGAATCTGGTGATGTTAAGGAAAGGATTGAGAAGAATCTTAAGGATAAAGGATATTTAAATTAAACAATGATAAGAAAATCAAATAAGAAAACAAAGATAATTGCAACACTCGGTCCCTCTACATACAATTCTAAAATTATCAAATCTCTTATTATCAACGGTGTAAATGTTTTTAGGCTTAATTTCTCGCATGGAACATACAAGGAGCATTCTTTGCTAATAGATAATATTAACAAAGCATCAAAACAGCTTAAACTATATCCCTGTATTCTTGCAGATTTACAAGGCCCAAAGATTAGGACAGGCAATACAATAAATAATGAAATGATTAATATAACAAAGAATAAAGAAATAACAATCACAACAAAAAATGTTCCTTCTACAGATTCTATAGTATCTATCCAATACCCTAATCTCATAGATGAACTATCAATATCTCAGGATATCTATAT
>JAGLMD010000069.1 GCA_023140175.1 Nanobdellota archaeon
TATTTTTTTCTCAAAAAAACAGAAGTTTATCTCTTCTTATTCCTCATCCTTATCCATTCTGCTAAAATAACAGCAAACACTAATGAGATTGTAGAAACAAGGATAAGGCTGATATTCTTAATACATATATTCCCTATAAACAATTCCTTCGAGACTTTAATCTCTAAAAAGGCTGAGATCATAAGAAGAACTATCGAAAGAAACAATAATAATACAGAATCCTTTATAACAAGCAAAAATTTCTTTGACATAAACTTCTCCCTTATAACTGCTTTAGACAATACTCCCCCTGAGATTGCAGCGACCAGATATGCTCCCATTTCCGGAAGCATGTGAAAGAAAAGTATGCCAAAATTACAGCTTATAAGAGAAAAAGTTTGTATGAAATCATAAGAGCTAAGGATCTGTGCCCTGATTACCTGAACAAGTTTAGAGGCAAAGATGCTTGAATTCAATATTATCAAAAACAAGGCTCCAGAACCATATAGCAAAGAAAGCACAAAAGAGATCATCATAACATAAAAATTATTTCTGAATATCTTAAATATCTCCTTCTGAACACCCTCACTAGGTGGAGGAGGTAACCCTGGTCTAGTATTTATCTCAATAGTGGGTTCGCCATATAATTGCTCTTCAGAAAACACCCAACCCGGATTGATAGTAGCAATCACAAAGAAAACTACAAAAACACCTATAAAGTAATATATGAAAAAATCTATTATTCTTTCATGCTCCTTGAAAAAGCTCTTCTTCTTTCTGGTCTCTATCTTTTCTTCCCAAACAAGCCATTTATTAAATATATGGCCGGACAAGATAACAGTAAATAAGATAGTTGATATTCCTATAAAAGATTGTACTTCCCTAAAAAGAAGGTATGAAGTAACAAAAGAAAGAGTTGTTAATAAAACACCTAGATTTAAGGCTTTCAATATTGGATTCTTGCCTAAAACAGCATCAGCAATATCTTTTCTCATCTTAACCTCAACAAAGCTTCATTAACTTCACTAATGCTGTACCCATTACTAGAAAGATAATGCTTCAATATATCAATAGAGTAACCTTTTCTAATATTCTCCCTTAAATATCTAACAACAGCCTCAACTCTCCTATTTGTAGTTTTAATTTGTGGGTGTTTAACTAAATCATGCTCCCCTATTCTATTCCCGGTAATAGCATCTCTATTAAAGTTATTGTACTTGTAGCTCCTTTCATTACTTGCTTTCTTCTTATAAAGAATAACAAGAAAAACAGAAACAACAATGATTAAAATAAACACAAGAACAATCAAAACAATAAGTAAGCTGCTATTGTCTTGAACCCCCCCATTTTCTAGTCTTTCCTCAAAATCGTTTATTTTATTCTGAAAATCAGATATCAGTGCATTTTGGCCCTGGATTACTGATTGAAGCTGATTTCCAGTATCATCTTCATTATTTTCCTGATTCAAAGGACTATCAGAACTTTGAGTCGAGATATCTGGAGTAGCCCTATCCCCAGCCGAATCATTTATCCCGGGTTCCTCAATACTAGCATTATAAGGGCTTTCTGAAACTTGAGTACCAGAACCTGAGTCATCATCAGTGAAATCATCTGGCGGGGCAGCTGACTCATCATCACCATTAACAGGTACAGGCGGGGGAATGGGAAGTTCAGAATATACTATATGAGTAAAGAGAACCAACTGGAATATAGCTAAAACTAAGATATACCTCTTTTTCATAGGAAAAATACAGAATCATAGCTATATAAAATTTCCTAATTTTTTTTCCTAATTATCTCAGCTAACACTTTCTCAGGAATATTGCTTCGTATACTATTCATAGCAAAATGCGTCTCACTCACTTTATATCCTTTCTTCCTTATCACGGAAATAATCCCTTCTTGCCTCGGAATACTCGCTAACGAACTTCCCTTAACAATAGAAGGAATGTTATAAAACCCAACTTTATTTATTTTCGATTCATCTTTTATTATGCTAAGAAATCTCAATACTCCTTTATCAGGATTTCTCCCTTTTCCATAAGCCTTATACAACCTCTCTGCTAACTTATTATCCCAAAGTTTCCCAATCCAAATGGGTCCTGCACAATTAAACACATCATGCTGTTTTAATATCTCATCCACTTTTTCTTTGCCCTTCTCACACAAAAAGAAAATCCTCATATAATGGTCCTTTGAATATGAATAGATCGGCTTTAATGCTTTATCAAACTGTGCACCGATTAACTGGCATTTCCTGATTAGTATTCTTAGGCCAATTTCATGCATCACTGCATTGCGCAAAGGCTTTGCCCAGTATTTGCGCATACACGCTTTTGGAGATGCACCGCAAAGTGCAGAAGTATCAGTAGCAGTTACAGCTATAATCCCGTTTCTGGATATCCTTTTTACAGCAGAATCCAAAAAAGGATTTGGAGTACCAAAAGGATCTATGTCAATATAATCAAAACCGCATGAACCAAGCAAGAAAAGATTAGCATCTTTATTAGATACAATAACTTTATCCTTTGCCATCTTAATCTTATTTAGCTTTAGGTTTTCCTTGATTGACTTCACAGCCTTATTATCATAATCATTAAAACTTATGTTCTTTATCTTCCCTTTCTTCAGTTCTTTAACTAATCTTATCCCCCTTATACCAGAACCAGAAAGAGGCAAAGCAATCTGCATATTCTTTTTATCAATAGAATTCAGAAGCAGGACAGAAATTGTCCTGTTTAACTCCATAACAGGATTATAGAAAACAGGCATAGCCTTAGAAACAACCTTAGCTGTCCTTATTTTTATTCCTGCCTTTCCTTCAGTTATAGTTCCCATAATATATTAGAACAAAAAAACAAGAACATTAAAAAGATTATGCTTTGTCAAAAACCACCATGCTAAAAGCATGATGGCATGTCCTGTCATCCCGCATATCATTATAAGTGGTTTTTGAGCATCCTTAGAAACGCTTTGCGTTTCTGGGACACCAGAAATTCGCTTTATGAATTTCTTAGTGTGCTCAGATTTCCATAAATAAATTGGTTCACAAAGTGAACCACTATCTTAAAAGATAGTGGAAATCCGACATTTATATGATTCTTACATACATGAACTTGCTGGAATAATGATCATCATTGCTCGCAACAATCTTGACAAGATGGTCTCCCCTATATGCATCTCTAGGCACATCAAAGAAAAGATGCACTGCTTTTGTATCCCCTTCATCAATATCAAGTTCAGAAGAAACAACATATTCTCCCAAATCAAAAAATATTACCTTAACACTTAGGTCATCCATATCATCATCTGTAGGATTATTAACATTAACATACATCTCAAGCTCATCTCCAGTGGCAACAGGCTCTAATAAGTTTACCCTTCCAAGAATATTTATGCCGCCCATGGCAAAAAACATAATTCCAAACAAAAAACATGCAATAATATCTTTTTTCATCCTTACACCTCTCGAGTATTATTTACTATTTTACAATACTAACTAATATATAAAGATTATGGTGGGTGAAAAGATAAAAGTATTTAAAAAATGACCATCTTACTAATCAAGAAACAAAATGTATGGAGTAACAAACTATTTTTTGGCAACTTCGCCCAAAGAAGAGAAGAAATTAGAGCAAATGATTAGGTTGCTTGATAATAACTATAGCATAAAAGGAGAAGGAGCTATGATAACCCTTTATAAGGAATATGAAAGACTAGTGATAATAACTCCTGCAAATGCGTCATCAAAAATCATAAGCATAGAAGATAGACTCGGAATAGAATGTGATAGAAAAATTACCGAAATATATCTAGAATATGGATATACAAATATCACAGCTGAAAATATAAGATATAGGATATATCATTCGGATAATGTTGAAAAGATTTTCCAAGAGTTAAAGGCGCCTGAAAAGACATAAATAGTATTGAAATACATTTTACAATAAAAATGTTAGAATATAACTTAGAGCATAAAGTCCACCTATATGATAATAATAGAGTTGATCCTTCAGATAATATAAACATAATTATTCAGCAGAAGGTGTTTTATAGAAAAAAAGAAAATCTACAAGATGAAAAACCTTGGCTTTATGATATTAATAAATGTAAAACACCCGAACAACTCAAGGAATTTAAAGATATATCGAAGTTAATTATGAGACTAATGTTAAATCATTGCTATAATAGCCCATATCAGAGAGCAAAGATTAGAGAAGGATTACCTCGTACACGTAAAAAAGTAAGGAAAGCTTACCAAAAAAATATTGAAGATGTTAGAAAATAAAATAAGCTTATATAAACCAGATAATGACCCTTTTGATAATATAAACCTAATTATCTACCAGAACGTGTTTTACAAAGAAGGAACCGAGAATAAAAATACTGACCGATTAAATGGATTTGATAGGCTTAGGCAAGAACAAAGAGAACTATATGAAACTATTGACTTTGATAGATTAATTGAGATAGCGAAGTATTACAAAAGACTCCGACATAAAATACCTAGACATTCATTTAATACTGGTATTGGACTCGGTACTCATCCTATATAAGAAAGATGAATAAATCAAAGAATTCAACTTAAAATGATAGACTATAACTTAGAGCAAAGAGTTCCATGTATATGACAGCAAGAGTGTTGACCCCACTGATAATCACAATATAATTAACAACAATAAAGAATTCTATTTCCTTGGAGATTATATCAGACCAAGAATAATAAAAAGACCACAACTCTTCATCAATAAAAAAGACATCCCAAAAGAATTCAGAGAGGAATTAGGGATAGTCATCCCGAGAGATGAAATGTACCTCAAATGCAATTATAGAGAAAACCAATCTAAAAAAAGTCCTGCAAATTATATTATAGAATTTTACTCTGGCCAGCAGCAAAGGAATGAATCTTTGATAGAAAAAAGCCAGCTTATCAAGCTAAACCAGACAAGCGGACTGGTAAAAGTAGTTTTATTAAAAGAAGAAAAAGACGATTATGTAGTAAAGATGAATGAAGTTGGAAAAAGAAGTTCAAAATACTTAATTCAGAAAAGTGATGTAAAACTTAAAAAACCAAACAATATGCTACATAAAAAATCTTAGATGGAATTCTTGTCTTGTTCATTAGGCTTTTGCATTTTATATATGAAATAATGTCCTGCTTTTATGAGTAAAATGCAAAAGTCTAGGTTCAGCAACCTTTAAAAACCTCTATCTAATTCTAGCTACCATGACAATTAGAAGTCCAATCTGTACAGTAGTAGGTCATGTTGACCATGGAAAATCATCCATCTTAGATAAGATTAGAGGCAGTGCTATCGTAAAATCAGAAGCAGGTGCAATAACCCAGGCAATAGGCGCATCCATAATACCTTTAGAAACAATCAGGAAAATCTGCGGAAATCTCCTGGAAAAGATGAAAACAGAATTTACAATTCCCGGGATATTATTTATCGACACCCCCGGTCATGCTGCTTTCACTAACTTAAGAAAAAGAGGGGGAAACTTAGCAGATATCGCTATACTGGTAATAGACATAAGAGAAGGTATTAAGCCGCAGACAATAGAATCAATAGAGATCCTTAAACAATACAAGACCCCCTTTATAATTGCAGCTAATAAATTAGACCTGATTCCTGGCTGGAAAAGAAACCAAACTGCCTTGCTTGCAAATATAAGTTCACAAGACACTCAAACTACTCAGGAAATAGAAACTGAGCTCTATGAGGTTGTTGGAAAATTAGCAGAATATGGATTAAATGCAGAACGTTTTGACAGGGTAGAAGATTACACAAAACAGATAGCAATAGTTCCCACATCAGCTGAAACAGGCGAAGGCATCCCAGAATTGCTTATGGTTCTCTCAGGATTAGCTCAAAAGTATTTAGAGCAGTGCTTAAAATGCAATGTTGAAGGCAATGCAAAAGGAACCATCCTGGAAGTCAAGGAAGAAAAAGGCATTGGAAAATCAATGGATGTCATAATTTATGACGGCACACTAAAAGTAAACAATACAATCGTAATAGGCGGCATTAACGAGCCAATCATTACCAAGATCAGGGCATTGTTTGAACCTGCTCCTTTATCAGAGATGCGTGACAAAAAATCAAAATTCAAATCAGTTAAAGAAGTACACGCTGCTACTGGAGTAAAAATTGCTTCTCCAGACATCGAAAATGTGGTTGCAGGCATGCCTATAATCCAGACAGAAAAAGAAAATATTGAAAAAGCAAAAGAAGAAGTCCAAAGCCAAGTAGAAGAAGTAATAATAGAGACTGATAAGATTGGATTGGTTGTAAAGGCAGACTCTCTTGGCTCTTTAGAAGCCTTATTAAAATTGCTGAAAGAAGAAGATATTCCTATAAAAAAAGCAACAATAGGTAATATAACAAAAAAAGACATCTCAGATGCTGCTTCCAATTTTGAATCAGATCCTTTCCAGTGTGTTATCCTCGGCTTCAATATAGTAGACATCTCTGGAATATGCGATGCTTGCGTAAAGATAATAAAATCTCCGATAATATATGAGATAATAGAAACTTATAAGAGATGGATTGAAGAAGAAAAAAAGAAAAAAGAAGCTTCTGAACTTGATAAGCTGATCCAGCCTGCAAAATTAGAATTCCTGAAAGGATATATATTCAGGCAGAGCAGCCCGGCTATTTTTGGAGTAGAGATAATAGCAGGAACACTAAAAGCCAACTCCTCTTTGATGAACAGGATGGGAAAAACACTTTCGATTGTAAAAAACATACAGGCAGAGAAGGAAAATGTAGATAAAGCAGAGAAAGGTAAGCAGGTTGCAATCTCCCTTCCCAATGTAACAATCGGCAGGCAGCTTAATGAGGGCGACATATTATACACAGACATGCCTGAGGAAGACTTTAAGAAATTCAAGGAATTAAAGGCTTATCTCTCAGAAGATCAGAAAATGGTGCTGAAAGAGATTGCAGAGATAAAAAGAGAAAATAATATTGTCTGGGGAATATAAAATCAAGATGCAAAATCTAAAAATATTGAATTCAAAAGAAATAAAGAATATTCACAACCTGCTAAAAAAAAGGTTTGAATTTGAAAAACATCTTGAGTATGTATTCTTTCTAAACAATAAAAACAGGATCTATATAACAAACAGGGATTTATCAAAAATAGATACATCCCATTTAAGGATAAATTCTATAGGCTTATACTTTGGAGAGTTGCATAACAATGAGATAAGGCTCAGCATTGAAGGCTCCCAGATAATCGGAAAAAACAGCTCCAAAAATGTCCTTGAGCTGAACGAGAAAGAATCAAGAGAATGGCTTAAGGGTATTGATATTGATAAAAAATATGAAGAAAAAGGATATGTCATATTAAAACACAATGAAGACTTTCTTGGCTGCGGAAAGGCCGTAGAAAGTAAGATTCTGAATTATGTCCCAAAAAACAGAAGGCTTAGGGTTAGTGATTAATATTCTACAGTAACTACACTCAGGAATTCCAAATCTTATCCCCTACATAATGTATATTCTTAATGACCTTGCCGGAATCCATATTTCTCATATCCCCTGAATTCATCAAAGCATTGCCTATAGCCAATGGCTTTTTGTTGTCAATATCAACCACCAAGATAACCTCATTCTCTTTAATGTCATTGTCAATATCAACTACCCCTGGCCTCATTATATCAGCACCATTAACAACAAACTTAACAGCACCCATATCAACAACTATTTTCTTCAGGCAATCCGGATGTTTGAGAACAAATTTTAATGAGGGATAAATATCATTTTCAAGATAGAAAAACAAAACTTCATTATTTGATTTTAGAACATTATAATCTGTTTCTATAAACTCAACAATATCTCCCTTGCTGAATTCAAAATTATATTTTCTTATAACATCATTAATCTCCCTTTTCTCTTTGTTGCTTAGTGTTTTATGTTTCATGTTTTGAGTACCACTTCCATCTTAGAATTTCCATCCTCCATCATCTCAACCAAAGCCCTGTTAATATCCATCGCAGCCTTATCTGCCCCTATCCCCAAAGTTCTTTCACTATTAAAACATGTTTTTCTTATCACTATCTCATTTTTATCAGAAAAACATGAATTAAGAAAAAAACTGAATTCATCTTTTAAGTCTCCTGCAATAATCTCCGCCCTTATCATTTTTCCGCTATTCTTCTTAACAAATTCTCTCAATTTAATATAATCAAAATCTGCCCTAACTCCGATAATACAATCCCCTTTCTTTGTCACATCAGGATCCTTAGTAAACTCCAGGGTAGTTCTATGCGTTCCTAAAATATTCTCATGCCCATAACAATAAAATATAAATTTCATAAGTAGAAAGAAATTTAATCCGGATAGATCACCTTAATAGATCCTCAATAGGCTTTGCTTTCTTCTTCTCATCCTTCTTCGGCTTCTTAGATTCCTTTGCAGCTTGCTCTAAATCCACACCTACATCCTTCAAAGCCTTGACATGCAGCTTCATCAGCTGTTCTACAACCGACAAAATCCTCAACATCTCTTCTCTCTCTTTAGCTAAAGTGCTTAAAGCACCCTTATGAAACCCAATTTGTTCATCATTACTCGAATCATTCTTCTTTGCCATTAATATCAAACCTCCTATTCAAAAATTATTGCTGATTTTAAAAAGATTATGCATTTCTTTTGTCTTTCTCTAAAAAAGATCATTATGGTATACTCCTAAATTTAGTATTTACAATAACCCACTCTATAGCCAATGTGATGAAAGTGAATATAATCAGCCATAAGGATAATTTAATAGGCATTTTCTTCTTGGAAATCTGGGCTATCTCCCTATATGCTGTAATAACATCCTCATTGCTCTCAGCCTTATAAAATGCTCCGCCTGTATTTGCTGATATCTTCCTTAAAGAATCCTCATCAAGAACAGAGATTGCCTCAATCCCTGAAAATCTTCCGCCTGCTTTAGTTGCCATGCCAATAGTATTGACAGTGACAAAATTATCATTAGCATAATTTATGGCTTTTTCAATAACAATCCCGACATTGCTTTGTCCATCAGTTAGCAGAACAATGACCCTCGCTTTCTCGCTTTCAAGAAGGACATTAGTAGCTGCTATTATAGAATCCCCAACTGCTGTTCCGGAAGAGTATTCAAGTTTAATATCATCTATGCCCTGCCTTATTTTCTCAAAATCATCTGTGAGTGTGCTCTTTATAAAAGGAGTTCCTGAAAAACTCATCAATGCAAGCTTAGAACCCTCAGGAACCCTATCAACAAACCCGATTGCAGCAACCTTTGCAGCATCTAACCTATTTGGACTAAAATCATCTGCCAGCATACTGCCCGAAGAATCTATCGCAATCACAAAATTAAAATCACCCCCTTCACCCATATACCACAATATAGGAAATGAAAGAGCAAGAATAAGGAATAAGAGAGTAAAAAACCTTAGTAAAAGCAAAGGAAGATTCATGGACAGCTTATGTCCACCCGAAACCCTGGCAAGTGCCTCAAAATTTGCAAATTTTATCGCTTTTTTTCTGCTAAATTTAAGTCCATAGAAATGAGTAAGCACTAAAAATGGAACTATAAAAAGCATCCATAAATATTGGGGATTTACAAATGTTATTTCCATATCTATCAACTCATTTTATCTATAATTTCTATTTAAACCTCTGTCTCATTCTGAAAAATTTGAAAACTTCGGATGTGAATACAGTATTGGTATCTAGATAAAGAAAGCTTGAATTAGTCTTGTTTAGCTCATTTTTTATCCTTAGAATCTGGTTCCCCGCTTCAGTCTCATAAGTCTTTCTTGAATCATCCGGACTAATCAACAGTCTCTTTGATGAGTAAGGATCTGCAAAATATACCTGGCCATTAACATCTGGCATTTTCATATCAACAGGATCTCTAACAACAACAGTGGTGAGGTCAAACTTAAGCCCTGCCAGCCTCAAAGCATTTTCCCATCCAGGATCCAGCCCTATAAAATCAGACACTATAAAAACAACAGCACCTTCCCTCAAGAAGCCCATATTAAGTATATAACGAACCGCAAAGTCCAGGCTGAATTTGCCGCCATATAAAGAAGGGTTTCTCAAAACCCTTAAAATCCTATAGAACTGGCTTTTGCCTAATGCAGGAGGTATAAGATGAACAATCTTATCATTAAACAATGCCAAACCAACACTATCTCCAACCTGATGCATTGCATAGCATAAAGTTCCGACTAACTCTGCAGCATATTCACATTTCAATTTTTTATGAGATGAAAAAAGCATAGTATCAGAAATATCCAGCAAAAAGAAAACAGTAAGATTCCTTTCTTCTTCAAGAAGTTTTACCATAAGCTTATGTGCCTTTAAACTTGCTTTCCAGTCGATCAGCAAAGCATCATCAGCAGCAACATACTCCCTAAACCCGACAAATTCTAGTCCTTTTCCCCTGAAAACAGACTTATACGAACCTGCCATCAATTCCTGAGAAAATCCCCTCTTAAGAATAGCCTCTAATTTCCTAATCGAAGGAAACAAGTCAATTTTAATTTCTTTCATTTTTGGGTATAATTTTTTATTATAAGCTAACAAAAATGAAAGCTACAAGTGTTAGCGAGTCTGCTTTCATTTTTGGGTATAATTTTATTTTTATCTAGAGTTAAAAATTAAAACTATGGGCTTGGTAAATACTCTCTCATTTTGAGAATGATTACAATTAAGATAGTATAAAACATTCAAGGCACTGGAACCTTTTTGAGCATCTCTTCAATGACCTCTTCAGATTTTATTCCTTCTGCCTGGCCCTCATAACTCAATATCAGCCTATGTCTCAAAACATCAGCTGCGATAGTCTTCACATTATGCGGCGTAACATAGGTCTGGCCATTTAACATGGCTTCTGCTCTTGAAGCAGTAAATAACCCTATAGATGCTCGTGGAGAAGCACCATACTCCACATATTTCCCTAAATTTACACCATACTTCTTAGGCGACCTTGTCGCATCTACCAGCCTTACCAGATATTTTTCTACTTTCTTATCAACATATATCTGTCTCGCCTGTTCCTGAATCTCTAGAATCAGGTCAGGATTCAAAGGAGCACCTATAGTGTAACTATCAAAAGATCTAACAGAAATATTTGATCTCAATATTCTTTGTTCCTCATCCGGATTTGGATATCCCATATAAATCTTGAATAAAAATCTATCAATCTGAGCTTCAGGCAGAGCATAGGTTCCAACACTCTCTAATGGATTTTGAGTCGCCATAGTAAAGAAAGGTAAAGGAACCGGAAATGATTCCTTAGCTATTGTTGCTTGTTTCTCTGCCATGCATTCAAGCAAAGCTGACTGTACCTTAGGAGGTGCTCTATTTATCTCATCCGCAAGTATGAAATTATTAAAAATAGGCCCCTTCAGGGTATAAAATCCCCTCCCTTCCTGGTAAGTGCTTATCCCAACAATATCAGTAGGCAGCAGATCAGGAGTAAACTGAATCCTGGAAAATGAACAGTTAGTTGTCTTTGCAAGAACCCTTATAAGGGTGGTCTTTGCTATTCCTGGTACACCCTCAACAAGTACGTGGCCGTCAGCTATAAGCGCCCTAAACATGCCATTGACAGCACCTGTCTGGCCGACAACGACCTTTCCTACTTCCTTTCTTACGTCATCAAAAAGCTTTTGATATATCTTTATACGCTTGGAAAACTTTGCCTTTTGCCTGGAGATTGGATCCATATTCTGCTCAACAGGACGAGACACATTCTTCCTGGACGCCCTCACCAAATCAGCAACTTTTTCTGCCGCCTCACTATCATCTGTCTGGACTATGTCCCCATTAATTGGTTTTTCTTCTTCCTCAGGCAACTCAGATGAAACCTTTTCTAATTGCGCATCAATCTTATCTACTTCCTTATCAGAAACCTTGCCAGTCTCAATCATATGCTGCTCAAGCTGTAACTTTCTTTTCAACAAATCCAGCCTATTTACGCTGGGCTCCAAAGAAGACTTAAATTCTTTTATAGGCTTAACAGGTTTCTTTTTAGTATTAGGCCTCACTACTGCTTTAGTACCACTTTTTTTAGCCTTAACTCTACCCATAACATACTCTTTTAAGTTAGTCCTATATATATTTTATTATCCTACCCTAGAATAGTAAATGACAAAGCAATTAAAAACGAGTTAATAACATTTAAATATCACTAAAACTAAAAAACAAGCATGAAGTCAAAAAAGAAAGAAAGTGTATTAATCTGTAGTAAATACCTCAGAAAAGTCTCAAGCCATGACAAAATAGAAGAATTGTCTTTGATAATCAGGGGGTTTCTAAAAGAATTATTGAATCTGAAATATGAACTTACATTTAGGGAAGTTGAAGAAATAACAAAAAGAAAACACATTCCCCCGGAAATTCAGGAAAAGATAATATTAATATGTGAAAGGCTTGAGTCATTAGAATACAGGCCAACAAAACCAACAAAAAAAGAGATAAGCCGCTTAAAAGGGTTGGTAAGAGTGCTGATAAAGGAAAGCTGCCCTGAGGATGAAAAAGATAAGAAAAATCACTTAAATAAGGTTATAAAGAAAGCTAAAAAAACAAAGGTAAAAAAACAAAAACATGCTGACATCATTAAGAAAATCAACAAAAGAAAAGAGGATATAAAAAAAAGGATAATAAAGAAAGTAATACATGATAGAATTAAAATATTCAAAAAGTCTGAAATCTCAAAAGAACAGAAAGAAATAACCCATTATGTAAATATTTCTTTAGGCTTGAATATGAAAATACCGAATATAAAGAAAGAACTAAAGGGTATGGGATTCAAAAAGCAGGATATAGAGATAGTAATCAAGAAGATAAAGGGGAGTGTAAATAATTTTGTTGA
>JAGLMD010000007.1 GCA_023140175.1 Nanobdellota archaeon
TTTGGGGGTAGTTTTGGGGGTAGTTATAGGCTCAGCCAGCTTAAATGTTGAGATAAAATAGCCGTTAGTCTCTATATCAAATTCTATTTTTCCATGCTTTCTGCACTCTTCTTTGATTCTCCGCAAGCCAGAGCCTATCTTCTCAACAAATTTAATCCTATGAAATAAGTCTGCAAGCATAGGGTTCCTCCTTACAGCTATTTTTCCCAAACTATCCTTATCCAAAGGAGGTATTAAAGAGCCAACATTTGAGATCTGGATCCTGTTATCAAAGATATCAACCTGAACATTCGCGCCTTTTTCAAAATAATCCCGATGCATTACTGCATTAATCACAGCTTCCCTCAAAGCTCCAATAGGGTACTCTGGGATTTCTTCCCTCTCAATATCTTTTATCCTATAACTTGTTCTTGTATTCCTTCTAATAAATTTGATTGCTTCTTCTACCTGAGACACAAGATTTGATTCGATATCAATCCTGTCAAGCACATCTGCTTTCCCAGTTCCTACATATCTTACACAAGTCACATATGCATTAATGAAATATTTTTTTGGGCTCTTTGAGAAAAACAAGATTCCTGCGTTATTCATCTTATTGTTCTTATTAGTTAAGCCCAAATTAAATAAAATTGCCTCATTACCTGCTGTTTTTTCTATTCCAGCCCTCTTTAGATAATCATTAAATGCCTTGTCGCTGAAATCCCTGAAATCAAAATTCTCATTGAGCATCTCATCAAACTTAACCTTTCCCTGTGCAAAGACCATATCCTTTATATCATCCCTTTTCATCTTCTGTGAATTAGGGCCCTGCCTCAGATAAAAGCCGGAAGAGCACTTATACGGCTTATCTTTGCCTTGTTCAACATAAATTATCAAAACCCTTTCAAATTCTTCTAATTTTATCTTAACATGGGGGTCGCAATTGTTTGCAATATCCTGTATTTGAGATTTCAGCTTGTTGGTTATTTTAATGCCTTTAGCCTTATTATCATCAGTTATTCCTAAGAATATCCTTCCTCCTTCAGCATTAGCAAAAGCAGCAAGTTCCTTATCTATACTGTTTAGGCTTTCTTTAAACTCTATCTTCAGCCCTTCTCCTTCCTGTAATATGAATTCCAGTTCTTTTTTGTTCATTTTAATTTACAATTGTCCAATATTTCTAATTTCATCTTTTTCATCTTATTTCCCAGTGGCCTCCTTTGGCAGGACCGATTCTTTTCAAGATGCCTTTCTGTTTCAGCTTTGCAATATTCTCCTCGATCTTTCTTGATGATATATTTATCAATCTTGAGAGTTCTTTTGCAGATATAGATGGGTTTTTTGAAATTTCCTGAATGATTTTGTTTTGGTTTTCAGTCAGCTTTTCTCCGACCCTTTCTCCGACCCCAAAGGTATTATCGCTCAAAGTGATGAAAAAAGAGCCATTATACTCAAAAATTGGTTCAGGAAGGCTAGCTTTTTTCATCGCGAGCTTGATCCTGTTTATGCCTGTTCCTAATTTTTCAATGTATCCTGCCCTTAACAATAAACTGGCGACAATATTATTTCTTGTCCTGCTTATCTTACCAAAATCCTTCTCACTGATGCCCTTAATAAGACCGCCGGGGTTTGAAATCACCAGTTTGTTCTTAAAAACTTCAATCACTATATCACCAGATACATCGAAGTAATCTCTATGCATAATTGCATTAACTACTGCTTCTCTTATTGCATCTTCTGGATACTGAGGTATTTCCTTTCTCTTTAACTGCTTTATTTCAAATTTAGTGTCAATATGCTTTTTTATGTAATTTATGGAATCATTGATATTCCTTATTGTACCATCGTCATACTCTTTTCTATCAAGAATATTTACTTTCTCATTTGTCTGGTAGTTTACGCAAACAACTTTTGAGCTTTGAAAATATTTTCCAGGGCTCTTGGCAAATAATAGCACCCCTGCATTATTTAGCATAATTTTCTTTTCTTTTTTGGCTACACCCAAATTTAACAGTATACCTTCCGTGGAGGTTGTCTTTTTTATTCCTGCAAGAGATAGGCATTCATCTAGTTTATTTTCATCAAATTCATTTGGAAAATCAAAATCTTCATTTATTTGTGAGTCAAACCTCATCTTTCCTTCGGATATTGAAAAATCAATGATTTCATCTCTGGAAAGCTTTTGTGAATTGGGACCCTGCCTTAGAAAGAACCCAGAAGAGCACCTATATGGCTTGTTTATGCCTTCTGGTATTGTTATTATAGCTATGTTTTCAAATGATTCTACACTAATTTTGACATGCGGGTCACAATTTTTTGCAATATCCTGTATCTGGGATTTTAATTTATTATTCAGCCTAATACCTTTCACTTTGCCATCATCTGTTATGCCAAGAAAGATTCTTCCTCCTGTTGAATTAGCAAAAGCAACAATTTCCTTATCTATATTGTTTAAGCTTTCCTTAAACTCTAGCTTCAGGCCTTCTCCTTCCTGTAATATGAATTTGAGTTCTTTTTTGTTCATTTTATCCAGCTGCCAAAACCAGCAAAATTATTGAAATCAGTTTCAATCTCATTTTCAATATGTCCATACTGGTATCTCCTTATACTCTGCCTTGAATCTTTTCAGCAGATTGATTATCTTGAATGATTTTTTCCTCGCTACAATTAACACTCCTTTCTGTAGTTTTGAAATGTCTGGCTCGTTAATCAAGCCTTTAACCTCAGTAATATACTGCTTTTTGCCTTTCCTTGATTTTGAGATTGAGCCGTACAAAGCCCTGTTTAATTTCACTTTCTCTGTCTGTTCCATGCTGGATAAGGAATAACTGATAAGGGTCTTTGGCGCCAAATCTGATTTCTCTGCTTTAATGATGATAGAGCTGCCATACAATAATAATCCTTCTCCTGAAAGTGCTCCAACTAACTCTGTTTCTTTATACAAATCATTTATATGGATAAAAGTAGTCTGAACCTTCTCAGGCTTCACCTTATTGGCCTTTTCCATAACCTCAAACTTATCCCTATTATGGATTACTGCAATATCTATATCTGACTTGACATTATCTTCACCTGAGGCCACACTCCCGAATAATACAACCTGTAAAATTCCCTTTATCTTTGATATTTTCTGTGCAAAATCCGCTGCTATCTTAAGATTCTCTTTCATCTTTTTTCTCCAATATTGGTAAAGTTATCTTCTTGATTTTTTCAAAATATTCTTTTGCTTTTTTAGCAGTATTTCCATTCTCTCCTTTGCCGTAGACATGGCTGGGCCTTAACTGCTCAAGATTATTGATAGAGTTTTTTACATCTTCACCAAGCTCCGAAATTGCCTCATGGCAAAGGAACCCATACATCTGATTATGTTTTATATCTTTCTCAATCTTTAACTTCCCTAGTTTATGCAGGGCAGCATTAATCAGATGACTCGCAACCAGCAAATAATCTTCAATCATTGTTTCATAATCTTCCCCTAAATCCAGCTTGCTTAATGTCCTCTCAAACCTCTCTGCCTTCTTCAAATGATTTTCAATTTTCATTTTATATGTAAAACAGCCAATCTTTTAAAATATTTCTGTTTTATAAATAAATAATTATTTACATGTAAAACAGTAAAAATTATAATAAACAATTGTTTTATAAATAAATTCAAGCAGCCTGTTTTTCTTCTTTGGTATTTTACACTTCCAGCTGCCAAAACCAGCAAAATTATCAGGAATATTCTTTTATCCATCTAAGTTACACCCTAATAATCTTGAAGCTGACAAACATAGTTTGTTAGCCATCATCAATAAAGCAGTTATCTTTAATTTCATTTCACGCTGTCCTCAACTTTCTTCTTCATCTCAGTACCTTGTATATATTCTTAAAAAACTTCTCAGCATTTACAATAGATTCTTTTGAAGGC
The DNA here is from genome assembly GCA_023140175.1 of Nanobdellota archaeon. GTDB lineage: Archaea > Nanobdellota > Nanobdellia > Woesearchaeales > WJIZ01 > WJIZ01. The sequence goes on from JAGLMD010000007.1 coordinate 3,890, forward strand.
TCGACATTTGCCTGAGGCAGCCTCTTATATGTATACTGCCCTCTTTTCTTCTTCTCAAAGGAAAATATACCGAGAAGCTCATCTGCCCTAACAACAATTGACCTATATATCTTAAGCAGTTCAGCATCAAGCATCCCTGTCTTGACCAATTTCTTCTCAAACTCGTCAAGTGTTTTTTTATGCTCTTCTGGCGGTTTAGTCTCAATTCCATTCTCAGCCAAGACTGCCTTTGCACTGTAAAATATGCAGTAGTATGCATGGCTTATCACCTGGCTATAAAATGTCATGGAAGGAACTATCTCCAAGGATTCCTTAACCTGCACTTCACTTGAAATCTTGAATGCGACTTTGGCAAAAGTGATTTCATTCTCTGCCCTTTCAATATACAACTTAGCCCTTGAATCCATTTCTTATAGCCTCCTTAACAGATTTAAAATAAATAAAATAGTTGGTTAAAACAACACATTTAGAATATATCTGCTTTCCTAGATTCTCTTCCTCAGTTAGCAGCATCTTCACAAATTCATCTTCAGTTACAAAATGCTCATGAATATCAATAAGTGACTTAAGCTTTATTCTTTGAACAGAGGGGTTGATCTTTCTTTCATCAGCCTTATTTTTTATCAAAAAGCAGATATCTATATCAGATTTTTTATTTTGACTGCCCTTAGTATAAGACCCGAACAAAATCAGACTATAATCTTCCTTTATTGAATTGACAAGATCATCAATAATTTCCTTATCAAATTTGAGAAATGAATAATCAACAATATCAGAATAGGCAAGATAATGGATTGTTTGCAAATTATCCAGATTTGCAGAGTAAAGATTTACATTTGCAAGCTTCTTTTTTCGGAGTATATTTCTTGCAGACAATTCCTCCAAAAACCGAAACAGCCATGCTCTTGAAATCCTACCTATTTTCCCGATAATCTGCCCTATAGATAGCTCTTTAGTCAAATTAACCCTAAAAATTTTCATTGTCCTCATCTGGCTTTTAGTTAGTATCATTTTTGATATTGTCTAGTATCATTTTTGATATTGTATAAACTTTTTCTTCCTCTCGAATATTATTTTTCTTATTTACTTTTCTTTTCATTCTTTTCATCTTATTTCCCAGTGGCCTCCTTTGGCAGGGCCGATTCTTTTCAAGATGCCTTTCTGCTTCAGCTTTGCAATATTCTCTAAAACACTCTTTCTCGAGAGCTTAATTTTTTTAGCTATTTCAACAACAGCTATATTCCTGTTCTTTGCTATCATGCGTAATATATGCTCTTGATTTTCAGTCACCTTTTCAGTCACCTTTTCAGTCACCTTTTCAGTCACCTTGAAGAATGCGACTCTGAAAAAAGAATCAAACTCAAAGTTCACTCTCAAGCCTGCTTTTTTAACTGAATCCTTAATTCTATTTATTCCTGAGCCGACTTTCTCAACAAGATTCAATCTAAAAAACATATCGAAAATAATAGGATTCCTGGGCAGGCTTAATCTGCCAAAATTCTCCCTGTTTAAGCCGGCAACTAAGCCCCCTGGATTGGTTATCTCGACCCTATCATCATAAATTTCAACAAATATTCCAGTCCTGTCTTCAAAATAATCCCTATGGATAATTGCATTCAATAATGCTTCTCTCAAAGCCTCATAAGGTATTTCAGGAATCTCTTTTCTTGGTCCTGCGTTATCTATAATGTATTTGACCTTTAAATTTCTCTTAAGGAAATTAAAAGCATTTCTGTAATTATCCAGCAAATCACTAGAGAAATCCTTCCTATCAATTATATCTGTTTTATTGATTCCCTTATATAAAACACAAGTTATAAAATTCTGCCTTATTTTATTCCTGATGGACGAATCACTTCCAAAAAATAATAATGCTGTATTATTCATAGCAAATTCCTTATCAACAGGAACAGCTAAACCTAGGTTAATAAGCATACTTTCTTTGCCAATATCTCCAGATATTTGCATCATCTTTTTTATATTACTGAATTTTCGATTATCAAATGCGAAATCCTTGCATATTTGCCCATCAAACCTAATTTTCCCCTGTGAGATAGAAAAAGATAAGATTTCATCCCTTTTCATCTTCTGTGAATTAGGGCCCTGCCTCAGATAAAAGCCGGAAGAGCACTTATACGGCTTATCTTTGCCTTGTTCAACATAAATTATCAAAACATTGCTAAATTCTTCTAATTTTATCTTAACTGGAGGATCGCAGTTATTTGCAATATCCTGTATTTGAGATTTCAGCTTATTGGTTATTTTAATGCCTTTGGCCTTATTATCATCAGCTATTCCTAAAAATATTCTTCCGCCTTCAGCATTAGCAAAAGCAGCAAGTTCCTTATCTATATTGTTTAAGCTTTCCTTAAACTCTATCTTCAAGCATTTCATGCAACCATCATTAATATATACATAATTGCATGAAATGTGTTCAGTAATTTTGAGTAAATAATCAAAAATATCAAAATTACCGACACCTTCTCCTTCCTGTAATATGAATTTGAGTTCTTTTTTGTCCATTTTAATTTACAATTGTCCAATATTTTAATTTCAGTTTTTTCATATCAGCTTTACACCATTTTTTTGGTATTATTTTATTTTTGTCTGAATAGTTTACCATTTTTTTGGTAATAGTTATACCATACCCATATTTTAGTTATTCATCTTGTGTACCATCTCAGGAATATTTCAACTACTTTTGACAGGTTGCCATAGATAGCATGGTTTTTCAATATTTCAATAGCAAGGGCTTTTTTGGCTCTAAGTGATTTAGCAAAATCATCATAGCTCAGGTATTCTATATTTATCTCCCTATTGTATCTTCTCCTGATCCTGTCAATGGAAGATTTATCTGATTTGCCAAGGAGGATTAAGTCAACATCAGAGCCTTTATCCTGCTTCCTGGAGGCGAAAGAGCCGAAAAGCACTATGGTCTGGGTAAACTGCAATATCTCTGATATTATGAATCTCAATTCACTATTATTTAGGATATGGAATGATTTAATATTTTCAGAAGCTTCTATAATCATCCTAGAATCTAATTTTGAAAGGTTTAGAGAATATTCTTTATTCCTGCCCTTAGTCTTAGATACCAGGATCTTACTTTTTACCATATCATTTAAATGGTTCAGGGCTGTCTGGTGATTGACCTTAAGATTTCTGGCAATCTCCCTTCCTGACATAGATTTGACATAATCACCTAGATACAGTGAGATTATGTCTATCTTTTTAGACATATGTCTAATTTTTATCACCTTTGATTATTTTAGATATTTTTCCCCTTAATTCTTCTATCTGGATTTCGTGGCTTATTTGCTTGCATTTAAGGATAAATCCCTTAACAAGGCTTATATCCTCAAGAGACTTATCTTTCAGATAATATTGCACCTCTATCCTGTTTCCCTTCAGTTCCTGCATAAAAGAGACATCATCCTGGCTGAAACCATTGATTAGATTCATCAAAGCTATTGAACAATCGTGAATCTCGCTGCTTATTCCTGATTTCATCAGGATTGAATAGAGCGCATTATAGCAGGAGTAGTAAGCCATTATAATCTTCCATTTTCCAGATACAGGTTCTAAGCCCCCTAATGTTTGGTTTGCTTCTTTCATATATTCATTACTGATGTTATCATTAGGCTCAATTAACTTTATTCCCTTGTTCTGCTTACAACACCATCCTATTTTGTTGATTTGTTCCATTCTCATCTTAAACTCTTTGCAAATTCAGTTATATCATTGATCTCTGTTCCTTTGAAGTAAACATCAGCATCGTAACTTTTCAGATAATAAAGCCCTGACCAGATGCTATTGCCCATATCAGCTCTTTCTTCCCATTTAAGCTCATCTTTTGACTCAAACCATCTGTTATCATCTGTGAACATGTAATAGTAAGTTTTATCGTCTACATAAGCCTTGAATTCTAAACCGGAGATGATAACTCCTCCTGTGTATTTTGCTTCTCCTTCATATACTGCATAACCGGTGATTCCTGTGTTTGTTTCAATATCAGTACTGCCCATATATAATCCGATAAATGTAATTATCATTACAAATGCCATTCCCATTGTTATTTCTTTTACTCTGTGCTTGATCATGAAAACAAACCTCCTGAGCTTTTATCATCTGCTTTCTCCTCGCTTTTTGATTTACCCATGTTTGCACAGTAATCTGTATTTATTTCCCAGTCATCTTTGATGTTAGCAATATCTGACCATACATCAGCTATCATTCCAGACATCTCCTGTATAAGGCACATCTTAGCTACACTATGGCCATATGGTGTATTTATTGGAGTAGTGCATACATAACCTAGTGCAATATCTATAAAACCGAATGGACTGCTCAAAGCACCTTTAACAAGATTAACAAAATAATCAATCAGGCCTGTAAAAGGAGCCAGCTGGAAAACCTCTCCTGCCCAGTATTTGCAAGTATGATATTCTTTCAGATCTTCACATGCAGAAACAGGCACTCCTGTGTCTACGCTTGTCTGCAGGCAGTCAGCATACATGCATTTGATCTGCCTGTACTTGTCTAAGTTATATACGATTCCTGGAAGACATAATGTTGCAAAGCTTAGAACAATGCTGTCTTTTGGATTTAGCTTACCGCCCTGCAAAAGCACTTTAGTTGAAGGAGCGCCATGCTCATCAATATCATCTTTTTCATATGTGTATGCATTTACTCCTTGTCCACCTAAGCCAATCTTTTCTCCAACTGTGCCGCCAGTAGCTGCTAAATTAGCATATTTGAGGACGCCTCTTTGCCAGGTTCCAATTCCATGCAGTATACCATCTTCACTTCCCCAACCAGTGTCATCATAAAATAGTCTGCAGGAAATAAACTTGCAGAATTTGTTGACAAATCCTGTTTGCCCATCTTTATTACCAATCCAGCTCTTTTTCATATTGTTGTTGAGAACAGATGTGACTGTTTGGTCTGCTTTTCTAGATTGCTCTAAAGCTTGGCTTGGTATAACTGTTACAGGATTTGCAGACAGTGCTTTAGAGAGAATCCCCTTAAAATTTCCGATAGTGTTAAACAAAGTAGCTACATTATTAATGGTCGTGATCAACGAACAGGCAAACTCAGCATAATGCATTATATTATTCAATGTAGTCACTATCTCCCATGTGCCTTCTGCATCGTCTACTGCATCATCTATCTTCTTCTCCATGTTTTTTCCATACTCTCCAAGAGGAAGATTATAGAAAGGTATGCTGATCTTTACTTCCTCAATCTCTGGGATGCTTGTAATGTAATTGCCTGTCTGTGATATTATGAATATCGGACAGCTGACATCTAAAGTATTATCTTCGATCTCTGCTGAATGCAGTGTTAATCTTATGTAAGGGTCTTGAGAAAACCTTTGATTATTCATGAGTTCCTGCTTTCTTACATATTTGATAGATTTGTTTCCTGTGCAGTCTCCTAATTGTAAATCCAGAATATTGGCATCTCCTTCAAGATTAATATGGCAATAGACCCTTTGGTCTATCAAGGCTGCGACCTGGCGGTCTATTTTAGATGGAGAGCATGTTACACTATGGCTCCAATGGTCTTCATAGCCTTCCAGGATGCCATAAACAACGATTGACCTCTCAAACTCTGCCCTGTTGCCTGCAAAATCCCTGAATGTGAATTTAAGCTTACCATTTATGTAGCCGACAATATCGATAGTGTCTGTCATCCATCTGCATTCCCAGATTCCTTCTCCTAGATCTTCACAATCATCTGCCTGGATATCTGCTGCATCACTGATTGCAGCAGAGAAATCTCCACTAGCATCAACTAAGATATCAGATTCATATACCTTGGCTGTTATATCATAACTATCTCCATAAGTTGTAAAGCCTTCATATGTATTTGTTCCACTGCCTATGGTTCTTATCTCAATATCAATTATTTGAGGAGGGGTTGTGTCTATGACAACTGCTGCAGAGAATGGCTCTTTCAGTTTATTTCCTAACCTATCTTGAGTGTTGGGATTTACTGCTATTGTATATCTGCCATCAACCATGGCAAAATTAAGATCCTGCCAGATGCATCTTGCCTGCTCACAACTATCTGCTTTGAGATTCTTAGGGCCGCCAAGATTGGATAAATCCAGTAAGACATCTTCTGGATCAAGGCCTACTCCAGATTCAGAGAAACTGACTTCTATGATATTGTTTCTGCTTCTTAGATAATTTGTGTTATTCACCCCGGTAATCTCAGTTTTCAATGCTGCTGCCCTGGGGCCGTCTATGTCTCTTTGTATAAGTCTTGAGATTGTCTGTTCGTTATAGTTTCCTGCATCATCCTCTGCCTTAAAGATAAGATCTTTAGATCCGAATGCATCTGGAGATATTTTAACATTCCAGGTGCAGCTTATTATATCTCCCTGACTTACACAATCCCCTTTTAGGCCTGAGTAAGATTCTTTCTCATTCAGGCTGGAGAGATCTGCCCTTATTGTGTCAATTTCTGTATCAATTGATGTATCTACAATGACAACTGCATCAATAACTGCTGCTGCTATATGTGTAACTTCATTTCCTGCTTTATCCATCAATCTCAAGTCAGAGAAGAATGCGCCGGTCTTATCAACCTCGAAAGTATAATTCTGTTTTCTTTTATTGTTTATATAGTCAATAGATTCTATATATATTGTGTAGAAGCCGTCTTCAAGAGCAGCTATATCGAACTCAAAGCTGTCTTCAGCAGAGCACTGGTTTTCAGCATAGTCAAATATCTGGTCGAGTTTTTTATCTGCTGTGTAAAAGTTTATGGTCTTGATACCTGCGCATTCATCATAATTATAAGGTGAATATGAAGCATCATTGGCTTTGAAATTAATGATCATCTTATCTCCTGATTTCTTCTTGCCTAAAGCAACCCGTGGAGGATAAAAGTCAACTACAATATAGCCAGATTCTGAACCAACCAGTGAATATGATGTTGGAGGATTTGCATGATTATCATTATGAAGGTTTATGACATAAGGCTCTTTTTCTGAGAATGTTCTTTTGCCTGCCGCTGGAAACTTTAATTTACAGAGATAACCATTGATATCCTTTACACAAGAATCAAACTGAATAGTGCTGCCAAGCCATACCTGATCTGGAGAGATTTCATTATCTCCGACAATGTTAACTAAAGCTTCAACATTAAGGGTGTCTTGATTCCTCACAACCTTATTTATGCTTTCGTTTCCTGAAATCTTATAGGAAATTATATCAGCAAAGGAGATAGGCATAGTTATGATTAGCAAAATCATCAATATTGATATTATTGGGTATTTTCTCATTCTAATCTTGGCAATAGTTTAAAGTAATGCTGCTTGCTGTAAGAGTCTAGATCAGATATTATATCAAGATCCTCTATCTTTCTTGCTTCAACTGGAATAGAATAGATATCTGCTGACAAAACAAATAAAGTAAGAGTTTCCTTGTTTAGATCTTCTTTTGTTAAAGTGTAATTCAACAATGTTCTTCCTGTTACTATAGATGAGACCTTTAATTCATCTATCTCTATTTCCTCGCCTTCATAATCTCTTTTATCTGCAGGGATATAATATTCATCTTCGCAGATAAGATTAAGTTCGAGCTCATATGTGCCTTGTGGTAATTTCACATTTTGTCCAGAATCTTTCTTTAGTTCTATCATCTCAAATATTGTCTCTTTATCGGCTTCTTCTTTTGAGAAAATTATCATAGCTATCTCACAGTCATCTAAGTCAAGCTCAGCATTGTTGAAGAGCCATTCATTGTCTTGTTTTGAGATCTCTTTTTTCTTTATTGATAATTTGAATTCTTTTTTTGGATTTAATGAAATCTCAAGAGAGTCCTGCTTCTCAAGATATGAATCATAAGGAAGGTATGCTGCTTCATAGCCTTGTTTCCTGAATGATAATGTGCCTCCAAAGCATACAGGCAATTGAGTTTCTAAGGCGCCTTCTTTTGTATCACCAATATAACAGCTTTCTATGCAATCATATATTATCTCAACATTGTCAAGCTTCTCATCTGTCAATGAATCTAAGATCTGTATGTTTACTTTTCCTGAGGTTCTCTTGTTTTCATTGCAAAGCAATGTTGACCTGGAGTCTTCTACTGAGGGTAAAGGCTCGAATATGGCCGGCATTGCTTTGTTATTCCTCATATTAGATTCAAGCATGAAATTAAATGTATAGCCTTGATTATTGAAAGCAGACGGATCTTCAATGCCTACTAAAACAGGGTAGCTTATATCATAAGCAAAATTATATCTCTGCAGGCCTATTGGCAGAAGATCTGTAAATGCTGATTCTGGCTCGCAAACTTCGCCATTACAGTTTAGGTCAAAGTAAAGATCCCAGAAATCAAGATAATCAAAACCAACTGAAACATCATTTATAGATACATTGTTCGGGATGCTCATCCCATAGTTGTATAGCTTGTCCATGTAGATGCTTTCTGTCTGAAGCTCCTGCCAGTTTAATGTGCCTACTTGCCTTAGCATCGGAATGTATGAAGAGATCATGCTTCTTACATTATTCCTGACCTGGCTCTTGCTCCACCTTATCCTATTGTTTATCTCGAAACTTGCATCTGACATTGGAGGAAGCTTTCTTGGATCCTTTCCAGAGAACCCTACAATCAGATTCTGAGTAAGCCTTTCCAGGAATCTGTAATCTTTCTCAAGCTCAGTAATATAACCTGCCATGGTGTATATTTTCTTTAAGTTTAGGTCAATGTTTATATAGAAATCAGAAAGCTCTATCTTGCTATTTTGCCTTGATACTGCAAGAGGATAATCTAATGTTACAACAATATCATTTTCTGCTATTATTGTTTTTGCTTTTAAGCTTGCTTTTTCTTCTACAACAAAGCTTAGCTCTTTCATGCTTTTAAAGCCGTCAAAGCATTCTCCGATATTTTCTTCAATGTATCTTGATAATTGGTCCTCTACTGAATCAGTCATTGCACTTTTTTTCAAAGGAAGCTTCTTGCTTTTGAACTCACATTCTCCAATACATTCATTATCTGATGCTAAATAAAACCAGTATGGAATAATCATATCTGATTGTGCAGAGAATCTTATTGAGTCGCCATCAGTTGCTGATGCGCCTGGATTTAGCTTATCTGTGTAGATATAACCGCCCCTCTGGCCTAAGATAATCAAGCCTTCTTTTGCGGTCTTTTCTATGCATTTCTCGATAAAAGGCTGTACAGGCAGGAATTCTGAAGGAAGTTCCTCAACAATCATGCTTATGCCAGGGGCAATCTCTTTTCTTTCTATGCTTCCTTTAATTGTAAGAAATAATACTGCTGAAAATACTATAACCAAGCCTAAAATTACAAATATTGTGATTTGTGCTTTTTTTCTCATAAGTCTTCCAGCCCTTTTTGTATTATCTGCAGATCATACATCTTCTGTTCCATCAGCTCTCTTGCTAACATGGATTTCTTTTTTCCTAATTTCTTTGCAACACGCTCTAGCAAGTGATCAATCTCATCAGAAACAGTAATACGTATCTGTTTGTTCATATTTTATCCTTAATTAAGTATAATTGAAGTCTTTTTTTATAAATGTTTCTATTATTTATATTTAAAATTTAATTAGAATTTGTTAGTTTATACATTATTTAGGATAAATTAAGTATAAATTAAGGATAAATGAAGTATAAATATGTTTAGGAAAGTACTTAATTTAGCCTTAGATATGGATAAACTCAGCTTTTAATAATAACAAAAATTAGCTAATATCCAAGAAATATAGTTAACACTATCTAAAAATTATCAAATTAAAAGAAAAAAAAGAAAAGACCATGTATACAAGGTTGAAAACGAACTTTTGGGGGTTGCACGCTGAATACCTCGCCGAAGCTTGGTACTTACACGCCAACTCCATCAAACCTATCTTTTATAGGGATTCTAAGGTATCTCTTTTCGAGGAGAGCTTCGTACTTAGATGCTTTCAGCACTTATCCCTTAGGGCGTAGCTGCCCTGCTTACCTTGTCAGATAACAGGTGCACCAGAGGCCCCGAAACTCCGTTCCTCTCGTACTAGGAGTTCCTTCCTCTCAGATACCAGACATCTCCAGTAGATATCAAACATACTGCCTCGCAGCGTACTGAACCCAGCTCACGATCCCTTTT
>JAGLMD010000070.1 GCA_023140175.1 Nanobdellota archaeon
AGAGAAGGTCAGCTTATATTCATAGTTCAGCAGGGATATATAGGCAAGGCAATAGGAAAGAAAGCATCAAACATCAAGAAGCTTGAAAGAATATTGAATAAAAAGATAAGGATTATAGAATTTAGCGATGACCTGGAAAGATTTATAAGAAATGTAATCATGCCTCTGAAAGTAAAGCAGATAGATATTGAAGAGAAGATTGTAACGATAACAAGCCCAGATTCCCAGACAAGAGGATTTCTCATAGGAAGGGCTGCAGTGAATCTAAGAGGTTTTGAGAGTATTGTAAAACGGTATTATGATGTTGATGAGATTAAGGTTGTTTGATTGTTTATTTGGTCTTTGCAGTGTTCCACATAAGATTAAAATAGTTTCTAAAAGTGTCAGCAAATTCTTTGCTTTTGATTACAATGGAAATTACTTCTTCATCTCTTAATTGTCCAATAACCAAACTATTTCCATAAATTATAAATCCAATACTCGAAACTAAGTTCCCTGGAAGAAATTTAACTTCTATATTATTAAAAAATTCCAGTCTTTCTTTAACCTGCTTAACTTTAGGCTGCATCAATTTTATATTTAGTTTGGCAAACTGGTCTTTTAAGTATCTCGAGAAATGAAATGACTCAATCAAATGCAATCCTCCTCCTACCCAATAGACCTTAGAACCACATTCAATCGCATCTTCTAAGATTGTCTTAACTCCCTGTTTTCCCATCAATATTTCGACTCTTGTTTTTTCAAAATGTGACTTCTGCATTTCCATTAATTGAGGGAATATCTCGTCTAATGTGAATATTTTTTCATCTAAGATCTGCTTTAAGGTCTTAACATCATTTGCATTGAAATATTTAGTGCCATTAATGATTTTAAAAGTTACAAGCCCTTTCTGGACTAATAAATCAAGATTATCATAGATTGTTCTTCGGTTGATCCCAATCTCTTTTGCCAGTTTGACTGTAGTCAAATCAGGATATTTTAGCAGGGTATAGTAAATTGTTGATTCGATTTCACTTAATCCCAGCTTTTGGAGTGAACTGATGACTTCCATAAATAGATAATAATCATATAGCATATTTAAATTTATTTATTTTCGGGGGATTTCCCACACATATATTTAAATGAATTATATTATTAACATTCGTGTCATAGAAATCCTAAAATCCGACTTACCCAGCCCTAAAGAGGCTGTCTGATAATAAGAATTAAGAGGGAATAATTTTAGAAAAAATGGCCGCAAGTCGGTTCCTCTCCCTTATAAAATCATATTGACCAATTTTCTTTTTCCTATTCTCCAATATAAGCCATATCTTCTTCAAATTATGTGCGGCGCATACTAAATTAAATTCATTCTTCACTGCTTTTAATCTTCTTGTCAGGAATCCCCTGACTCCAAGATTCTCTTTGTAATGTCCGATTACTCGTTCTACTACTTGTTTTCGTTCTTTGTATATCTTCTTTGCTTTCTGTGTCTGCATTTTCTCTGCCATTTCTCTTCTTTCTTTCTCAAAAGGATACCTCTTGATAGTTCTTATTCCATCTTTTTTCTTAGTGCAAAACTTTTGATTGGGGCATGTTTTGCATGCTGTTCCTTTGTAAAGTCGAATATTTCCTTTATTTATTTTATAAAAACTCTCTCTCTCAAAAATCAATGTTTTGCCTTCAGGACAAAAATATTTATCTTTTCTTTCATCGTATTTGAAATTTCTTTTATCAAATTTATTTCCCTTTACATATTTCCCTTTTGCTTTTTGAGATTCTTCCTGATTAGGGATATAACCATCTAACTTCTTTGTGTTAAGATAATGTATGTTCTCGCCGTTATAATAACCATTATCAAGAGTTACTTTTGTTCCATCTTCTATTTTACCGCAGTTTTCTTCTACAAGTTCAATCTGGGGCTTAAGTTGATTATGGTCTGTAGCCTCTTTGCATACGTCATTAGCAACGATAATTCCTGTCTTATGGTCTGCTGTGACTTGAGGATTATAAGATAATTCAATTCTGCCTTTTTTGTTTTTCATGAATCTTGCTTCAGGATCTGTGAGGCTGATTTTATCAAGTGCGTTTTCTTCTAACTCTTTCTTTACTTCTCTAATATTATTTTTTATCTCAGAACTCCTAGCAGATTCATCTTTCTTAATCTGTTTATAATATTTGGCGATTAATGACTTAATTTTTTTCTTGTCAGTCTCTTTTAATTGGTCATAACCCCTGCAATCTTTGAAATGCTTGTCTTCAACCTTATCAATTTCAATACCTTCTTTTAACTCATGATTAACATATTGATCAATAACATCAAGTTGCTCTTTTGTAACAGTGCTGTTATTTGCGGCGCAGGCTTTTAGTTTAGAGCCATCTACACTAAGTTGTTCTAGCCCAATAGCACCTAACTCTTTAGCAGTGCTGACTGTTATCTTAAAGATATCCTTAAGTAAATC
>JAGLMD010000071.1 GCA_023140175.1 Nanobdellota archaeon
GAAATCAAAAACGCAAAAGTTTAGGTCAAGCCCCCGAACCTCTTTCACTTTTATTTTATCGTCAAGCCCCAGATTCTATTCTAGTTTATTTTATTCAGTTAGTTTATCTAGCCCCCGATTCCGTTTTTTTCTTTTAGTGCCTCTTTGTCTTACTTTTTTAAAATAGATTTTTAACTGCGAAGTTTCTCGACAATAACAGAAAGTTATCTTATATGGCTTTCTGCAAATTAATTCTTAATTAATTTAGTTCACAAAATATTTTGTGAATTATCATCGAGAAATCGCATCAACTCAGTTGTGCGGGGCGGGACAAAAATTGAGTTTAACATCAGTTAAAACTTGTTATGCGTAGTCGACCTTTGTATGGTCGACGGAGTTTTTTATTTGCCAAAAGGAAGCAAGCACCGCAGGTTGTGCTAACTGGAATTTTTAGTAAATCTATAGTTTTTTCCAGATTAATTTTGATAATTAAAATCGTTAAGGGGAAAATTTGGGTCGGAATGATAATGTAGCCGTTTAATCGCGTGTTATCTAAAGTTTTAATTTTAGATTGAAGTAATTAAGCGATGATTTGTGTTAAGAAAATTTTGGTTTTAACCCGTAGCAGTTGAAAATCTATTACTATCAATTTCTGCGTTAGCAGAGTATATGTCTGTAAGACAAAGAGGCACTTATTATCCATTTCTTGCAAAGCAAGACTATATCCCCCTCGGAATTGGGGGTGTTACAGTTATGTTCTATATTTCAAGAATTTGGACTTTAATTCGCACTATTCTAAGAGGTTTGGGGGTGAGGAATAGCAGAATATCCATTTCCATTTTGGTGAACGGTAGATTTAAATAAAAGTCCATTTATATTGAATCCAAGAAAGAAAATGTCTTACAAAGTTTATACTACACCTGAATTTGATAGATTATTCGAAGAACTCCCTAAAGATGATCAAACAGAAATAGATAAACTAACAAAAAAAGAGCTTCCTGAAAATCCCTATCAGGGTAGAGCTTTAGGGTTTAAGTTTTTTAGGGAAAAAAGGATAAAAGGCAGAAGAGTATATTTTCTAATTTATGATGATTTCATTTTAGTTCTTATGGTTGCAATTGGTGAGAAGAAAACCCAAGAGAAAGATATAGCTCAAATAAAAATGAATCGAGAAGCATATCTAAAATTAGCTGAGAGCATATCAAAAAAGATTTAAGCAACTCTTCTAATGTGTCCTTGTGAAGCTTGTCTTAAAGAACGATTGATTGATTTAACTACAGAATTATCTAAACTGAATAGTGTTTCAACTATCTTTTGGTCTTCTTTTAATTCCTTATATTCCCTTTCTGAAATACAAACTTGTTTTGCCATATAGTAGGATAAGGTACCTAATTTATATAAAGTTTTCGTTTTCTTCTACACATTTGTAGATATATCTATGTGGGGCAAAGTTTAATTTTCAAAGAATTGGAGTTTTAATTTATACTACTTTAGGAGGTTTGGAAGCGAAGAATAGCAGAAATTAATTTTTTAAGGAATATTTATAAATAAAAGCTATTCAATCTATCTTACATTAAAGTTTAAGTAATCAAGAAACAGAGATTAAAAGAATTGATCGAGAATCAAAGGCTGTAGTATAAAATTATTAGGGCGTAAAAGAGGATGTATAATCTAAAAAAAATTGAAGAATTATTGATTCAAAGTGGAAAAAAGTTGTTAAATAACCCATCTGAGGTAAATTATGCTTCATCAGATGAAGCTAATGCTCTAATCAGAGACTTAGAGAATTATTCTCACGTATTTGTTCTTGCTTGTATAATGGACAGGCAAATTAAGGCAGAAAGGGCATGGGATATACCATATAAGTTATCACAGATTATGGGGGGATTTGAGTTCTCCAGATTGCTAAAACTAGATGAAGCTGAAATAAGAGAAATATTTGTCAAAAATAAATTCCATAGATTCAATAATGACATGGCTAAGAATTTTTATCTTGCAGTTCAAAGAATCCAAGCAAAATACAATGGAAATGCCTCTCTAATATGGAAGGACAAGCCAAAAAGTGCAACAGTTGTTTTAAGATTTCTCCAGTTTGAGGGTGTGGGCATTAAAATAGCATCTATGGCAGCTAATCTTCTGGCTAGGGATTATAAAATTCCACTGGCAGATTATATCTGCATAGATATTAGTCCAGACACCCATATAAAAAGAACATTGAGAAGGATGGGCTTTGTATCTAAAAATGCAGATGCAACTGAAATAACCTACAAGGCTAGGGAAATTTATCCTAAATATCCAGGAATATTAGATAATTCATGTTTTGAGATAGGTAGAACTTGGTGTAAAGCACAAAAACCACTTTGCGAAAAATGTTATTTAAACAAGTATTGTCCAAAAATAATAGATTAAGATAATAAGAAAGCTAGTTCAGTCTATTTTATTTAGTTAATTTATCTAGCCCCCAATTCCGTTTTTTCGTTTAGTGCCTCTTTGTCTTACCTTTTTTTAAAATAGATTTTCAACTGCGTAGTTTCTCGACAATAACCGAAATTTATGAAATGAATTTTGTGCAAATTAACTCTTAATTAATTTTGAGTTCGCAAAAGCTTTGATGGTTTTGGGAATTCTCATCGAGAAATCGCTGTACAGCGAGGTGGGACAAAAATTACGCCTAACATTGGGATCCTTGTTATATTCTCCGAAGGATTGATTTTTAGTGCAACGATGCCGAAGGCAAAAAATCAAAGTTTGCCCCCGAGCGTATTTTAAATTAAGAAAGTGCCCACCATTAATCTTTTATTTGGAATGTATAGTTTGATTATATTTCCAATCATCAAGCATTATGGTAAATTGGCGTTGATTATCATCTCTTTGAAGCGTTACAGAAAAACAGCCAGAACATTCTAATTCTTTTACTTCAACAATTGTTGTAGGATAACTTAGAGGAAGGGTAGCTATTTCAACAGCTCTTTTTTGATTAGCAGTTAATTCTTGAGTCGTTAATTTTTCAAAACTTTTACCAGTCCATAATGCGCATTTCTTCTCAACGGCATTTGGAGTGTATTCTGGATAATCATAAAATGTTATACTACGAACAAGCCAAGAATTTTCACATTCTTCAAAAGTGGTTATTTTGGCACTTGAATATCCAACTATACCTGCAATTGAGCCAA
>JAGLMD010000072.1 GCA_023140175.1 Nanobdellota archaeon
AGTGTTACAATAGGGCAAATCTGGGCTGTACCAGATCAAGGTCAAGGGCTTTGTTGGTCTTCATGGGCTTTTGCTGTTGTTGGGGCTGTTGAAGCCCAATATAATATTTTTTATAAGAATAGTACATATGATTTGGACCTTTCAGAAGAAGACCTAGTAACTAATTGTTCTGACATAGGTGATTGTGAAACCTTTACTTTAGTCAATACAATTCCGGATTCGCTTGATTATGTAAGGGATTCGGGCATTGTTGATGAGAGTTGTTTGAGGTATGAAGCTAATAGTATTATTTGTGACCCCACCTGTAGTGACGTTCCCCCATCATTTTGTTACTCAGGAGATGTTTGTAGTGCCAGTATTTGCTCAGAAAGATGTTCTGGTTGGTCAGATAGATTAACAAGAATAGGTGGTTATGTAGCAATTGACCCATCTATAGAAGCAATTAAGACACATTTATATGAAAAAGGACCTATTGTAAGTGGTATTAGTATGGTGTATCAAGGCTCTGAGCATGATGTGTATCTAGAGTGGGATATTTACAAATGCATTAATGAAAGCTGGTATAATACCCCTAATTATGCCGTAGTTATTGTTGGTTATAATGATACTGGTAATGATACAACCAGTTATTGGATTATGAAAAGTAGTGCACCTAACTATGGGTTTTCATATCCTAATGAAATTGGCTATTCTAAAATCGGCTTTGGAGAATGTTTAGTAGAAAATGACACTTATGGCATTGTTCTTAACCATCCAGCAAACATTACAATACTTTCCTTTAATGATTTTTACATAAATGAAACCCTGAGGATATTTGAAATTAATATACTGAATAATGGCGAGACTGATTTATTAGGCAATGGCGGACAGGATTTATCTAATGCAATCTGGAAAATTGACTTTGGTGATGGAAATAAATCACGGAGTCAGTATAGTTTCAATCTGACAACAAATGAATCAATATTTGTTTATATAGAGCATAATTATGACTCAGTAGACGGATATAATGTCACTTTTAATGTCACTGCAGCCACAAATAACGTTTCAGCTTCTGCATCATTAACAATAAAGTCTCCCCCTGTTATATCGCCAGCTTTGCCTGATGTGAGCTTTATTGAAGATGAATTTAATGATAGCATAGATTTGGATGATTATGTAGATGATGCTAATGATGATGATGATGATTCTGCTCTAGTATGGACTGCTGTTGGGAATAGCAGTGATACTATAAGGGTTAAGATTTTGGATAATCATGTAGTTAATATTACTTCTGCTCCTAATTATTATAATGAGACTGGAATTAATATCACTTTTATTGTTACAGATACTGATGGATTAACGGATAATGATACTATTGCAGTTACTGTTACTGAGGATAATGACCCACCAAACATAACAGGGTACACACCACAGGATTTAACATTAACTATTGCTGTAAATGCTCAATTATTATTCAATCATACTTCAACAGATATCGATTCTCCAGTTCTGAACTATAACTGGAGTTTAGATGGAGCTACTCAATCAACTAGCCAATCTTGGCTCTACCAACCTACTGGAGGTGAAGAAGGAATGCATAATGTAAGTTTAACTGTTTCAGATGGGTTTTTATCTGACTCACAAAACTGGACTGTAACTGTCTCAAACATTGATGTTTATAACTTATCGAATCTTTATGGAGATAAAACATTAAGGATATTTGAGTTTTATATTAAGAATATCGCTAACTATACATTAACCAATGTAAACTGGAGCTTAAATACTGGCTTGGAAACAATTGAAGCTAATGAATTAATAAACCTGACAGCAAATGAAACTGTTATTGTCTTAGTTGAATATAATTACACCCAGACCGGGGAGTATACTGTAACAGCCTCTGCAACAGATGGCTCAAGCGAAGATGAGGAAACCATATACATAGATCTGGATTTGGATGCAACTAATCTAAATGTCTTAGATTCTTCTGGTAATAAGAGAATATTTGAATTTTGGATAACAAATTATCTGAATGTAAACTTGACAAATGTTTCATGGCAGTTTGATACGGAAGATAATCTGCTAATTAACAGCACACAGGAGATGGTATTAGAACCAGATGAGACTGCTTTTGTTTATCTTGAATATAGCTTCACCTCTTCAGGCACTTATAATGTCAATGCAACTGCTATAAACGGCAGCATGAAGGATTCAATAGATTATACTATTACAATCGATTAAAAAACTAATCAGGGAGTTGATAAAAAATGAAAATAAAAAATCTTGCAATAATTGTTGTTGTATTAATAGTCTTGTCAATAGCAGCTTACAGCATAGCTAAATCAAATAAGATCAGCCTTACGGATGACATAAGCATAGAAGATGTTAAAGACTGTGAAACAGTTTACTGGAATGAAGAAGAGCCTGTCTATGGGACATGCACATATTCCCACACATTTGAAGTGTGTGATGATGAGCCTCTTAACGAGTCATGCACTATTAAAGAGGAAATTTATGATTACAGATGCCAAAAAGGAACAGAAACAGTGCAAAAAAGCAGGGAAGTATGCAAAGATAAGGAGATACTGCTTACAGTGGATAAGCTAACCGGAACAGAGAATTATAAATTAGAATATGCCGGCTGGGGCAAGTGCTCTTATGAAACAGAGGGTGAAACAGCAGTCATAACCTGCGATTCAAGGTATGACGGCAATAATGACGGCATATGCAAGCCGGGAGAATCATGCATCCAGTTCAGGGTAACAAAAGACGGCATTCAAAGACTAGTGAAAAACTCCAGAAATGATTTTGTTGAGGAAGACAATACTTTCTTCCTGGAGAAGCTGGAGATGGAGGCGGCAAAATGAGAAAGATAATGCTATTTATGGTCATGTTTATCTTTTCATTTAATCTGTGTTATGCCATGGTTACCAACATGCCCTCAAATTGGACTTCGGAAACAGGAATAGTTCCAACATATCTCTACCATTTTGATGACGGTTCATCATCCAATATAGAAGAATCTGTATCCGGATTAAATCTTTCATATACAGGTAGTTATGATTGGAATTCCACTGTTAATATGGCAGGAACTTATAGCTTAGAGATGTCAGAGGAATCGGATACATATGGGGATACTTCTGTTGAAAATAAGCTAAGTGGATCAGTCACTTTCTCAATGTGGTGGTATACGAAAACCGGTGCAGATGATTACTGGTTTATTGTTATAAAAGATGCAGCAGCAGGAATACCAGACGAGGCAAAATTTGGATGTGATTATTCTCCTTCGGCAGGCAATTACATAAGATGCAATATTTATGAAGGTGCTGATTATTCATCCGGGCAAAGCAATATCTATAATTACCTTTTTAGTGAAAATAGCTGGTATCATCTGACATTTCTTTTTGATCCGGCTAATGATAATTGTTCCATGTATGTAAATGCCACTTTGGAGGAAACATGGGACTGCGGTACAATAACTGAAGTAGGGTCCTGCTCAGACTGCTGGTTAAGAACAGGGATGTGGTATCCTGGCGCTAAAGTTCATGCCGGAGGGATCGATGAGCTCGTATTCTTTAATGGAACACTAAATGATAATGATATATACGACATTTATACAGGCGGTTATACTCCATTGGGACCACCAATAATCTTGTCTAAAAACTGCACATCATGCACATCAGACTCAACACCCGATACAGCACCATTCGAAACAAGCGATACAACACCCACATTCAGCGTCACAACAAATGAGTATGCAGAATGCGCTATTGCAGATGAAGATCTGAACTATACTTCTATGATTGATGCAGATTCAGCAAGGAACTGTTCACCCACCGGCTCAACTGATCATATCTGCACTTTACTGCCGGATGACGCATTGATAATTAATGAAACAGGTTATGTGTATATTGCATGCAGAGATTTTGCCGGAGATGAAAACATTACAAGCACTTCAGGATCTTTGGAGATAGATTTAATATCAGTTGAAACTACAGGAGAGGATGCTGTAGAAGCAGGCATTATTTCAAGTGTTATTGGGGGAACTGCTATAATCTACACTAACCAGCAGGTATATCTGAGGGATTCAAGCGATAATCAGGTATTAGGAACATTCGATAAAGTAGCAGTTTATGATACCAGCAGCCAAAGGTGGGCATTCAACTATGTGACAAAAGGGGTTGAGTCATTTATAACCGGCCTGTTTAATATAACTCCTATCTTCTATGCAGAAGAATACACTGATATGACTTTCCAGGAAGTGAATGACAGCGTAAGGGCATTGATTGATAATACAAAGACCTGATTTTTATTTTTTAAGTCAGGATCAAGAGAATAGCATCAGCAGGTGGCTTTGGGGGGATGAAAAAGATAATATCCTATTATCTCTCAGATTAAGCCTGGAGAAATTTTCACAGCTAAATGGAAACTTGATAATATATGCCTTTTTTCAGAAAAAAATACTGAATTTAAATCTGCAGTTTATGAAAAAGGCCAGGATGAAAATATAAAATAGTTTACATGATATAGAGTATAGAATCCATATAGTACTTATACTTTATAGCACAATAAAGTCTTATGAGAACTTTGAAAAAGGGGATTTTTTTGTGAGAAATCATATAATCTATCAGATTATCAAGAATCCAACCAATTCCTTTCTTTGTTGCTTCTCTTTTTCCTTCTTTTTTCGCTGTTTAAACAGGACTACCGCTGCGTGTTCTTACTAAGAATCGGAGCTTATAGCTCATACACACTAAGACATCCTGAACAAACACTCTTGATAGGGTAGTTAACTTTGTTCTGCCTGCATTAAAACTGCGATGCATTGTCGGCAAATAAAGATAAAAACTGATCCCAGTTAATTAGCTTTTTTATATCTTCAAGGCGAGAACGCAGCTGTTTTACTTTAGCGTATTTTTCCTTTAAAGCAAAGTCCACTGGATTTTCCATTAAGAAACACCTCATTTGCTTTATGGTTTATCGTCGATAAACTACTATATAAACCTTTCGTTATTGACGAGAACTTAGGTTTGCAAAACTAATGGATCAACTGACTTTTGCAAAGAAAAGATTTATATATAAGTATACCTTACTATTTCCGTAAGGTGATTTAATGAATATTAAGGCATTAAAAATTGATCCAGGGACTGTAATTAAGATTTTCGAGAAGCATAATGTGCTTCAAGAGGAAATATATGATATGTTGAAAAATGATAAGCCAAAATTCAAGAAAGCCGGAAGTAATCAATACATAGCAATTGGACTAAGCAGAAGCAGATATTTGACAATATTTTTTACATATGATGATAAAACCAATGAAGCAGAAATAACAACTGCATATCCTTCAGACAAAGGCCAAATTAAATCTTATAAAAAATGAAATGAGGCGAAGAGAATGAAAAAAATAAATCTTGATGAGCTGGAAGATGTAAGGTTCAAGATAGATAAGGAAGCATTTAAGCCAAAAACTCTGACTTGTTCTAGGTGTAATCTGAAGATGAAAAAAGCAGAAATTGAGGTAAATCTGGAAGGGGATGTTTCTGTAAAGGCATCTGGTTTTGAATGCCCAAAATGCAAGAAAAAATATCTTGGCTTAGAAGAATCACGAAAACTGGATAAAGCATTAATAGTGAGCAGAATATTAAAAAATGACTTCAAGATGGAAAGGTCTTTAAGCTTTGATGGGGATAATTTCACTTTTAGAGTCCCTAAAGAGTTTACTCATGATGTCCATAAGAGGAAAATAGAGATAATACCGTTAGGGGCTAAACAGTTTTGCGCTACAATAGAATAAATTTGGAAGAGCACACTATTCCCAACTTGGCCTTTTTCTTTATTACATGAAAAATTGACAATCATTTCAACAATATTTAAAAACAGCTATATATTATCCTGATTAATGTTACTAAAAACAAAAAGATTCATGGTCAATCTGATAGTCATTATTACTTTAGTCATTATCTTCTCAATATCAACTATAGTCGGACTCTATACTGATTATCTATGGTTCAAAGCTCTCAATTTCTCAAGCATTTTCCTGATAAGCTTAAAAGCAAAGATCATGATTTTTGTGGCTGCAGCAGTCATCTTCTTTATTTTCGCAGCAATCAATATCTGGATAACTGGATCTAAAAATACAATTAAGCTTAAATTGCTATTAATCTCGGTATTCTCTATTTTCATAGGGCTCGTATATTCCTCGCAATGGTTCCTTTTCCTCCAATACTTCAACCAGATTCCTTTCAATCTTCAGGATCCAATCTTTCTCAAAGATGTTTCTTTCTATGTTTTCTCACTGCCTTTTTATCTGGCAGTATGGCGCTTTGCAATGGCAGTTGTGATAATTACAATCGTATTGGTCGCATTAGATTATTTCAGTTCTTTTATCATCAATGCTTTCAAACCGCCAAAACCAGATGATATGGTCCAGCCTTTGAAATCCCAGTTCCAATCCTTTAAGCCAAAGAGAAAATCATTGATCCATCTTGCAATACTTGCTTCCTTGGCTTTCTTTCTTCTCTCTATAAAACATTATTTATCGAGATTCTCTATAATGTATTCAGAGCAGGGCATTGTTGTTGGAGCAGGCTATACAGATGTTGTGGTATTCCTTCCTATGGTTAAGATTTTTATGGTACTTGCAGTGATAGTTGCTCTTCTGTTTTTTGTCTGGATATTCTATTTCTCAAAGAAATTCAAGAAAAGACATATCCTTCTCTATATACTGATGCTTTATTTCATATTCTATTTTGTTGGGGGCACAATTGTTCCAAATATTGTCCAAAGCTTGAAAGTATCTCCAAATGAGATCAATCTTGAAAAACCATATATTGAAAACAACATCAAATTTACAAGAATAGCTTATGGCCTGGATAAGGTAGAAGAAAAGGATTTTGATGTTAATGAGAATCTTACTGCTGATACTGTTGAAAAAGAAAAAGAGACAATAGGCAATGTCCGTATTTTAGATTACAGGCCTTTAACTAAAACCTATAAACAGACACAGGAGATCAGGCTTTATTATGATCTTTCAGGGATTGATGTCGATAGATACGATATCAATGGTAAATATACCCAGGTTATGCTTGCTCCTCGCGAGTTAAACCAGGGACAGATAGCTGAAAATGCAAAGACATGGGTCAATCTCCATATGGTTTACACTCATGGTTTTGGTGTTGTTATGAGCCCTGTAAACAGTGTAACAAAGGAAGGCCTGCCGAATTATCTCATAAAAGACATTCCGCCGGTAGTTGAGGAAGATAATCTTAAAATCGATCAGCCAAGAGTTTACTATGGAGAACAAGATAATGATTTTGTGCTGGTCAATACAAAAACAAAAGAGTTTGATTTTCCCAAAGGAAGCACCAATGAATATATCCATTATGACGGCAAAGGCGGGGTGCAATTAGATTCTTTTATGAAAAAACTGCTTATGGCTATAAGGTTTGCTGATATCAAGATTCTTCTGTCTTCTGATATCACTCCTCAAAGCAAGATAATGTTTCAGAGAAATATACAACAGAGGATCTCAAAGCTTACTCCATTTCTTTTGTTGGATCATGATCCTTATCTTGTCATAGATGACGGCAGGTTATATTGGATCCAGGATGCATATACTGTTACAGGAAATTTCCCATATTCCCAGAAATTTAAAGGGATAAACTATATGAGAAATTCAGTAAAGGTGGTTATGGATGCATATAATGGAGATGTCTCTTATTATGTTGCGGATTCAAATGATCCTTTGATGAATGTATATGCAAAAATCTTCCCAAACCAGTTCAAGCAGTTTAAAGCCATGCCTTTCAAAGAGCATATTCGCTATCCTGAGGATCTTTTTAAGGTACAGTCAGAGATCTTTTCCACATATCATATGGACGACCCAACAGTTTTCTATAACAAAGAGGATGCATGGGAGATCCCTTATGAGATATACGGTACAGGCCAGAAGACAAAAGTAGAGCCTTACTACCTGATCATGAAACTGCCTTCAGAAAACACAGAAGAATTTGTGCTCATGACAACCTTTACTCCACTTCGTAAAGACAATATGATCTCCTGGCTTGCTGCAAGGTCTGATAAAGAGAATTATGGCAAATTGCTTCTTTTTAAATTCCCTAAAGACAAGCTTGTTTATGGTCCGCTGCAGATAGAAGCAAAGATTGATCAGGATTCTGAGATCAGCCAGCAATTAACCCTTTGGAGCCAGCAAGGCTCAAGAGTTACTCGCGGTAATTTATTAGTAATACCCATTAAAAATAACATTCTCTATATCGAGCCTTTGTATATGCAGGCTGAACAGGGACAGCTGCCCCAATTAAAAAGAGTGATTGTTTCTGACGGCGAAAGGGTAGTGATGGAAGAGGATTTGGCTTTGGCATTAGAAGCATTGTTCGGAAAGACCAAGCGCGTAAAACAACCTGTTTCAGGAGAAAGCTCAAATGAAGAATTAATCCAGGAAGCTAAGCTCTTTTACGATTCCATTCTCGATTCAATGATAAACAAAGACTGGTCAGGAATAGGAGAGAACTTAGATAATTTGGGAGATGTTTTGAATAGGCTGGAGTAGTTCTATTTCTTCTTAAAGAGACTATATATCAAATATATGTAAAGCACTACAAATACAGCGATGAAATAAGATACATAGTGTCTGACAAATGTCGAGATATATGCGGCTATCACTATGCCAGATACAATTAGTGCAATTTTGATAATGGTAATTTTCAATCTCTATCTTACTCTTTAGATGGTCATAATTTATTTCAATTCCCTGCCTTGTAAAATATAACTTTTTGAATATTTTTCTTCATCAATTAAACTTGCTGCTAATATTCCTATCTCTCCATTATCCAAGATTACTTTTATTAATCTTATCTTAACTGATTTTAAATCCACTCCTTGCGTCACCTGAACACATGATGATCCTTTAAGTTATCCTCGATAATCTGATAATTATTCTTCTTGAATCTCTTCACAGCCCCTAAGTAACTATCCTTTAGGCGATTTGGTATTATCACCTCATCATTTTTCGGGTCAAGTATATTCGGAATAAGCTTTGCGAATGCAGCGGCCATCCTAAGATCAGAAGGATTTTTGCTCTCTATATCTTTTATTTTATATTTGATTGGCAATGCCTTCAGGGCTAGCAGATAATATCTAAAATTGCCTGAAAAAAGCTTCTCTCTTTGCAGGGCGCTTTTCAATCCAGTCCTTACTTCGAGATCATCGAGCCAGTTTGTCAAATCGGTATTCTTGGATTTTAACATCATTTTTATGCATTCTTCCCTGTCTTTCTTGTTTCTTTGCTGAATGATGGTTCCGACATTCGCACGATACCCTCCAAGATATTTTCCAGTAGTTATGTCTCTTTGACTTGTATCAACAAGCATTTTAAGTTGATTCTGATGGTAAAGGCCGAAATTTATCTCATTGAACCTATTACTGCCCTTATTAACGAATGGTTGGAAATAATTAATAAGATAGTCCATTCTTTCCTTATTTATAGTATTGCTATAGCTTGAAGTTATCAGATTATAAGAGTTCAGGCCCTGGATATGCCCTTTTATTGACTCTCCACTTACGCTGGACATCCATAATTCCTGCAGTGAATTTATCTCAACACTGTTTCCAATAGGTATTGAGTGGACATTACTAAATACATTTATCCTCTTGAAAAGTACTTTGCCAAAATCAGTTATATCCTGGATCGGTAAAGGTATCTTGGGAGCTATCTTGTGCTCTATAAACTCCTTGCCGAGGCACAAAAACCGGCCATCACACTTTATGAATCTTCCGGCAATAACTTTTCCATACATGCCTGCTTCCTTTATCTTTCCTTTCTCAAAATATACATTTATCGGCATTTCCTTTGAGAAGGGATTAGTTATTATGAATAAATCCAAATCAGTGCCAAAATCTACATGCCCAACATTTGTCTTCACAAGCTCTAAGTTACCTCGAAGTATAACCTGGTTTTTTAGGATTGTCTTAAATTCTCCAAAGTTATGCTTCAAAGATCCCACAGCCAGATTATATGACTTAGGAGTATCTAAATTTATGAAACTACGCTTATTCATCATGAAATCCTCAATCTTCTTAGTATGTAATTTGATAGAATCTTCCGAGAAAATAGTATCTGATGGAATAAGTGAATTGATTTTCCCTTTGGAAAATCCTTTTCCGTCCATTATGTATGCCCATGTCATTTTATGTTAAATTCCATTAAGTAATACCTTGCCCATATGATTTATGAGCATTTCTTGTGGTATATAAACTATAGAATCAATAATATTTGCTATAGTTTATAGCACAATAAAGTCTTATATCTATAATTGTCTTACGATAGTAAGACTTTCTTGTATTATTTTTAATAATACTGTTCAAGTATAAAATTATTACTGTATTTGATTATATGACTCCTTTTATTTCCAATAGAAACATGGTTATCCAGAAATCACAAATCTTTTCGTTCCTTTTTTCCAATTGCCGCAAAATCCTAACATGTTCCTGCCGGGGCTGCAGGAATAGTGAGATAATCGGGACATAAGCAAAGTATAAAGCACATAAGAATTATCATAAATGGAAAGATAAATGCATCAGGGAAGATAAGATAAAAAAGGATATGGCTTAACAATAACATTCTTAAATCAACCATACTGTTCTTTTTCTTATGGATGATCTTGATTACATTCTTGCATTGAAGGCATTAAAAGATATACCTTTTGGTGTAGGAAAGAAACTATTGATTGATTTCTTGAAAGGCGAACCAAATAATGAGTCAATAAAAAGAAATAATCTAAGCGCAAAAGAGTCATTCGGCTCGTTAGCATATGACAAGGATGAATTGAGCAGCATGATCGATAACCTGCTGCTCAACAATCTGATCCAGCAGACAAGCGTGAAGGGCAACAGGTTCTGGAAAGTTTATGGGCTGAGCGCTAAAGGCGAAAAAGAGATAGAATCACCTGCTTTATATAAGAAGAGGCTTTCATATAATTTCAGAGAGACCCCTACTAAGATTACCCTACAAGATAAGAAGATATTCTCGATGTTCGGCGAATTTCTTTCAAAGTATAATGATGAGCAGAAGAAATCTATCATCTCAAATGGGAATAATATCCTCTGCATTGCAGGAGCAGGCTCGGGAAAGACCACAGTCCTTACAAAAAGGATAGAATTCCTGATAAAATACAGGTCAATCGACCCATCAAAGATTCTCGCCATAACATTTACAAGAAAAGCAAGAAAAGAGATGATGAAGCACCTTGGAGAAAGTGATGTCATGATTGAGACATTTAATTCATTCTGTGAAAAAATACTCAGAAGAAATAATAATACCGCCTATAATCGCCAGGTTACTGTCATAAGCTATGGGGACAAGATACGCATGGTCAATAAGGCATTATCTTCACTGGGCTCAAGCATTGAAAAAGCTACCAATATCTATTTCAGTTTTGCGCAGAAAAGGGGAAAGACGGATGAGCAGCTGGCAAATATATTCCTAAACGATTGTTTCTTTGTGCGGGACTATTTAAAATTCAAGAACAAGAAATTAGATGCAGGCTCATTCGATATCATTGATGAAAAACATGAAAAGAGCGCAAGGATGGTATTGGGAGTATGCAATTATATAGAAGCCTGCATGAAAAGGGACGGCCTTAGGGATTTTGCTGATCAGCTGATAGATACGCTTGATCTTTTTGAGAAGAGAAAAGACCTGATACCTGAATTTACCCACTTATTGGTTGATGAATATCAGGATGTCAATTCAACACAGATAAGGCTTCTTGACCTCTTAGCCCCGGTTAACTTATTCTGTGTAGGTGATCCCAGGCAATCGATATACGGCTGGCGGGGTTCAGACATAAAATACATATTGAATTTTGAAGAGAAATATCCTGATGCAGAGATAATAACGCTCACAAAGAATTATCGTTCGACAAAGCATATTGTGGACCTGATAAACAAATCAATCAGGAATATGCGTCTTGCAGATCTTGAGTCATCGATAGAAGGGGATAAGGATATAAGGCTCCTTAAATTTGATTCTGAATCAGCAGAATCTGAATTCATAATACAGGCAGTCCTGAATTCAAGATTGCCCCGTAATGAGATATTTGTCCTTGCAAGGACCAATAGGCAGTTAAATGAACTGTCACAAAAGATGAAGCTTAGGAATATCAAGCATGTTGTAAGGAGCGACGAGATGAAAAGAAGCGTACTTGCAAAAGAAAGTGATGTAACTCTTGCAACAGTTCATTCTATAAAGGGCCTTGAAGCAGAGTTGGTCTTTGTGATTGGATGTAATACAAATAATTTCCCATGCAGGGGAAGTGAACATCCGGTAATAGAGATGATAAAAGTGGATGAATATGATAAGGAAGAGGAAGAACGAAGATTATTTTATGTTGCGATGAGCCGGGCAAAGAAAAGCCTTTACATGACCTACAATGGAAAAGCGACAATGTTCATGACAGATGATCTGCTTACCCAATCAAAAGAAAAGAAAATTGCCATAGAACCAAAGAAAGAAAAATTCAATCTCTCAAAATCAAATAATGCAGTGACAAGATTAAAAGAATGGAGAAGTTCTTTAAGCAGGGAACTGGGCCTTCCTGCATATATGATTATGCACGATCGGACAATGATTGACATAGGAGTCAGGATGCCTATGTCTATGGCTGATCTTGAAAGCATTTACGGCCTTGGTCCAGCTAAGATAATGAAGTACGGTGATGATATACTCAAAGTTATCGGGGGATAAGATAATTATTCCCAATTGCCGCAAAAATTGAAAATCTGTTCTTTGCGTTGGTTTCCCATTTTTTGCCAGAGTTGCAGAAATAGTGAGGGAGTCGAGAGGTAAATAAAATGAATAGCTGGGTTGGCGGGCTTTAAATTGCCGGGAGGCGAAGCAGTTCATTGGCAGTCATCTATTTTTTTGTTTTGGATTTCTTCGATGTCTTTTATGAAAGAATCTCTTAGTTCCTTCTTTTGGTTGTCATAGAAAAAATATGTGTTTTTATCTTTTTGGACCATTTTGTTCTTAGTTTGCGAAGTTCAAAGCTCATGCCTGAGATTGGGATTTATTTAGTGTAAATAAGTATATTACAGGATAAATAATTGGCTTTAGTGCGAGGGTCCGCAAGAACCCTGCTGGTTGAGCATAGAGCGAAACCCGTGCTAGTTCACAAAGCGAAGCGTTACATTAAGAACAGGTAGTTAAGGGGGGTTCTTTTCATCAAAGCCGAAGGCTCTTTTAGTTAATACATCAAGGGGGAGTTCCGGTTTATTCAAAAAAACGAAACATTTATATATTAGTTATGTTATCTATTTCTAACATAAAGTTAATTAAATATAACAAAATGTTTAAAAAACATAACAAGGGTGATAAAAAATGAAAAACATGCTTTGGTATCTGGGTTTTCTATCTGTTGTAAGCTTGTTGTATTTCGTTGAGGGAAAGACTGCTTTCTTGTGGTTCCTTTGTTTTATTCCCTACTTTGCAACATACAATGCAAGTGATGAGAGATTAGAAATAAATTTTGGCAGGGCAACAAGGAATGCTTTTATGTACGTTATATTTTTCGGAGTTGCATCGATTGTATACATATACTTAACACATAGCATTGAATTATTTGCTCCAGCATTTGTAATTCTTTTAGGAGGAAGCCTGATGATATGCCTTTTTTCTTTGCTTTACTATGACAAGGCTGGTAAGAAATGAAGACAAAAATAAAAGAACTAAGAGCTAGATATAATCTTACTCAAGAAGACCTTGCAAAGAAAGTAGGAGTTAGAAGAGAGACAATTGTTTTTTTGGAGAAGGGGAAATATAATCCTTCTCTTAAATTAGCGCATAGAATTGCTAAAGTTCTCAAAAGTACAATTGATGAGTTATTTATCTTTGAAAAAGGAGATTAGTTTTTGCAGAAGTATGTGGAACAGAACTCCTCCTTTTTATTTTTAGAAGCTGAGCTTTCCACTGGTGTCTTACCAGTGGCAGCATAAATATTTTATTCTCGAAAAACTATTTTCTCAATAAGCTAAGAAAAAGCTAAGAAGCAGACCAAAATCATTAAGTCACCGCTTGGACACTTTTCGTAAAGCGTTAACGGTCAAAGGCAACCCGCTGAGCAGATATGATCCAGCTTCCAGCAATAGTAATTCTATAGCTTTAGCTTTAAAATACTTTCGAGGCGAATCTTATGAAAACTAATCCGACTAGATATAGCTCTGCTGTTGGTGAAATATGGGTTATGGCTACCTTCAAGGTTAAGTACTGCCATAAAATCTTTGACATACGTGCAATAAGGGAGCTTGTTGACGCACTCTTCACAGAAGCGTGTGACTTCTACAATATAACCTGCAGAAAAAGGGCATTTGATTCCGACCATGCCCACATGATTCTGGATATGGGCTTATATAGCAAGATTGAGCTTGCCAAGAAGATGCGAGGTTATGTTGCAAGAAAATTATTTGAACTCATGCCATGGCTAAAGAATGATAAATGGGACGGCGGCTATTTCTGGGATAGTGGCTTGTGGAATCCAGCATATGATATCAGGAGCATCAATGACATGGATTTCTACAATAGATACCTAGACAAGCAAAAGTACTCAGGAACAGGTCAAAGAGTACTAACAGCTTATTAAAATAGATATTGAGCGCCGATACATGCCGCCATGATCTATATGACTGGCGGTAGGCGCTCAACTATATTTATTTGAC
>JAGLMD010000073.1 GCA_023140175.1 Nanobdellota archaeon
AGTAGACTCCAAGCTTTCAGGCATGGAAAAGTATTTATCTGTACACATATTACTAAAGAAGGAGATACTATACCCCTCCATCATTCTATAAAAAAAAATGAATTCCCGAGGCCGAGGATAAGTATAAATCTTAGTAAAGAGAAAACATTTATTGTATCATGGGAGGAAACGAATGGTACGAAGAAAGAGGTTTCTCGTCTTGATATAGATATAGTTATTATTCACCTGGGAATAATGAAGGATATTCTTAAAGAAACAGATCTCAGTGCATTTATAGATGGATTGAGAAAGCATATTCCATATGTAGCTATAGTCTCAGGGCGAGGAATTCCACCAGATCTCCCAAAAACAGAAAAATTCGTACCCTTCTCTTTACTTGAGAAGTGGGTTATGAAAGAAAGGCTGTCAAAGTATTCACTTGTAAAATTCTTAATGCCATTAAAACGGAGGGATGTGGTATGAGAGTAATGGTAGTTTTTAGTTCAATAAATAAAATAGAGGACATAAAAGAGACTTGGAAAAAGAACAAGAATGGTCTTAAATGGAAGTATGCTTATAATGAAAGACGGCTGATTCTTTATAATGGCCACAAAATTTTTGATAAAGACTATGAAAGAATTTCTAATAAATGTAATAAGATAATTAATAATACCGATGGAGAGATTTTGATTTTAGTACATGCTAGTTCAAAAGGCATAAAAGACATGTTTAATAAAATAAATCTTAACTCTTCGCATATTAGTAATAAAAAAGTATATACCCTTTATTCTCACCTATATGAGAAAGAAGGCTTAATAGGTTCTTTAGCAGATGCCATAAAGGGAAATGATGGAAGTGAATGGAAACAAGCATTTGATAAATTGTGGTCTTCTTGCATTAAGGGTGAAAGTCAAGAAGAAATAAACGAAATCCTCCGCCTCTTCCTCCCACTCGACATAGACATGCAGGCATTGCAAACCGCAAAAAATAAAGAGAGCTATTTGAATAATATATATGCTGATCTTGAAGAGCTTTATAACTTAGAAAAATATAAAGATGGGAGTATAGATGAACATTATCGCCGGAAGCTCTTTAGCCTTTGGCGCTTTTTTGGAGCCTCTTTGGATAGTAATCAGACACCCTCACCTAAAGCCATGGAGCTTGCCCTAATAAATAACTGCAGTAAGGAATTTTGTAAACTTGCAGGGCTTAGCAATGGAAATCCTAAAGAATCCCCAATCTATAAATTTCTTAAATCTCTTGATGATAAAAGTATAGTTAGCATCAATGATCTATACAAGCCATTTAACAATTTGAAAATATATGATAAAATGATAACATCTTTCCCCAAATGGTATCGTGTCCTTGCTGAGGAACTGCAAAAGCAATTACAAGGTTAATATCCACGGTTAAACTCGTCTGGCCATATATGATGCAGGCTTGCTCTTAGTATATAGGGAGACATAAAACGATGAATGTTAAACCTGCGCAAGACATGCCGTAAATGCACAATATTGTTATTCTGTGAATATAAGGGGGAATAAAATCAACAATCTTGTTTATATCTTTCCGATAACGGAAGTGACTATGGCTGTTATGCGTGCTCTAAAGTTTTCAGGGGTTCAATCTAATGTGGTAACAAGGGCAATCCCTGATTCTATCTATCCACCTATAATTTTAGATGCGTATTATATAAAAAATATGGATTCGTTGTATTCAATTGATAATGCAATACATAACCTAAGATCAAGAAATTGGTATAATCACTTTTTAATCCTATACTTACGAACAGAATTTCCATCCAATCATCCAGGAACTATACCTGTATTTTCACTAAATGGTATTTTGGAGGCACTCAGTTTCCGCCTTCTACCTTTAAATGACTATGAACTTGAGGATGCTAAACAGCAGGCCTTGCCAGCGATATTAGAAAAATGGCTCCATGATTTGAAGTCAAACAAGAAAGTCACAGTCAGTCGTGTATTCTGCGAGATAAAAGAAACTGTAGCAGACACTATATATGGAGGATTGTCTGTCTCCAAAACAGATATACTAAAGTCGATTGCAAATAAGGACGCTGTTAACTTACAGGCTATTCTATCAACAATTAAAGATTCTATTGAACGTGACGGAGGTTGACGTGGACTTCACGGTATGTATTCTTGAAGATGACAAGAAAGATATCAATACAATAAAGAAAATACTCATTCCTTTATTAAAAGCACATGTTAAAGATATATTC
This sequence comes from Nanobdellota archaeon, assembly GCA_023140175.1. GTDB lineage: Archaea > Nanobdellota > Nanobdellia > Woesearchaeales > WJIZ01 > WJIZ01. The sequence continues at coordinate 2,222 of JAGLMD010000073.1, forward strand.
AAGGTGAATCCCAGTATAAGTATAAAAGCCTATCAAAAACAGAGTGAACTGAAGGAAACTTTATTGAATGATAGTCATATAAAAAAGACTCTAAAACTCTTTATTCTTGACTATTTTCTGGACGGTAACGATATACTAGATAGAGATTGGTTCACAAAATATTTTCCGGCAGTTCCGACAATCATTCTTACT
>JAGLMD010000074.1 GCA_023140175.1 Nanobdellota archaeon
CCCTTATGTGGGAATCTCGTACGGCATATCATAAAAAAATAAAGCAGATAAAAATGTCAAAGCAAAAATTCGATATCAAAAAACACATCCTAGTTCCAAAACAATCTAAGCTAAGTGAAAAAGACAAAAAGGCGCTTCTTGAAAAATATAAAGTATCTGTCTATGATCTTCCTTTGATTAAAAAAGGAGATTCGGCTATTGGCGACCTTGATGTACAGGCAGGAGATGTTATAAGAATAATCAGAGAAAGCCCCACAGCAGGAGAGGCAATATTCTATAGGTGTGTTGTAAATGGATAGCTACGGAAAATCATTAATAAAGTGTTACTTCAAGGATCAGAGTTTTATAGGTTCTGATATAGAGTCATTCAATAATCTGATTGAGAAGGAATTAAACAGCATAATAGAAGAGAATAAGGCAATAGAGCCGACAATAATCCCTCAGAATATCGATAGTTTTAAGATTCATTTTGATAAGATATGGGTTACAAAGCCTGACATAACAGAAGCAGACGGCTCTAAAAGAAATATATTCCCTTCTGAGGCAAGGCTAAGGAAGATTACATATTCTGCACCTATTTTTGTGGAGGTGTCTGCGCATATAAATGACGTGCAAAGAGAATCTCTTGTTACGCAAATAGGCAATTTACCTATGATGCTCAAGAGCAATAATTGTCATCTCTCAAAATTAAGCAGAGAGGAGCTTATCCAGAAAGGAGAAGACCCTGATGATCCGGGGGGATATTTCATAATAAACGGGACTGAAAAGGTCTTGGTTCATATCGAGGACTTAGCTTCTAATAGAGTATTAGTTGGTAAAGATTCGACAGGTCCCAGTAAATATAAGGGCAAGATTTTTTCAGAGAGGGGCAGCTTTAAGATTCCGCATACATTAGAAAAACTTAGTGACGGCATATTCTATCTTTCATTCACAAGGGTCAAAAGGATTCCAATAATCGTAATCATAAAAGCGCTTGGGCTATTAAAGGATGAAGAGATAATGAAATTTATCAGTTCAGGCAAATCTTATGATGAAGTGCTGATAAATCTTTATGAATTTGTAAGTATCAAAAATGAGGAAGAGGCAATAGACTACATAGCTAAGAAGATAGGAATTACACAATCAAAGGAAATAAGGATAGAAAGGACAAAGGAGATACTTGATAAATATTTGCTGCCACATCTTGGCATAGACGAGAAGGATAGGATATATAAGGCATATAATCTCTGCAAGTTCATCAAGAAATATATCATGGTAAGCAATGGGGATCTTCCTGTAGATGATAAGGACCATTATATGAACAAGAAGCTTAAGCTAAGCGGAGATCTTTTAGCTGATTTACTAAGGGTCAATTTCAAGGTTTTAGTAGGAGACCTTTTATATAATTTCCAGAGAATCGTGAAAAGAGGAAAGTTTCCTTCTATAAAGGCGATAATAAGAGAGAAATTACTGACACAGAGAATAGATTCTTCAATGGCTACAGGCAACTGGGTCGGAGGAAGGAAAGGTGTATGCCAGAGAATACAAAGGCTTAACTTTCTTGAGACATTGTCTCATCTGCAGAGGGTTGTCAGTCCTTTGAGTGCGTCTCAGGAGAACTTTGAAGCGAGGGCATTGCATTCGACACATCTTGGAAGATTATGCCCTATCGAGACTCCAGAAGGTACAAATATCGGACTGAGAAAAAATCTTTCTTTGCTGACCTCTATTTCAGGAAACAGCTCTGAGGAAGACATTATCAAGGCCATGAAGAATCTTGGCATGAAATCAATATGGTGAAATGATGGGAGAGATATACTTAAACAGCAAGCTTATAGGCGAAATTGATAATCCTAAAGAGATTGTAGACCAGATGAGGGAAGAGAGGAGAAAAGGAAACATATCTTCTAATGTAAATATTTTCTTACATGCTATAACAAATAACGTTTATGTTGAGACACAAAAAGGAAGGGCAAGAAGGCCTTTAATTGTGGTTAAGGATGGAAAGCCATTATTGACAGAAGAGCATATTAAGAAAGTTGATAAAAATGATCTTTCGTGGACTGACCTTCTCAAGGAAGGCATAATTGAATATATTGATGCAGGTGAAGAAGAAAACTGTCTTGTTGCTTTTTCAGAGAAAGAATTGACACAGGAGCACACTCATATGGAGATTTCTCCTATTGCTATGCTTGGCCTTGCTGCTTCTTTGGTTCCTTATGGTAATTTTAATCAATCGACAAGATTAAATGCTGGTTCGAAAAATCAGAAACAAGCTATCGGATTTTATGCTTCTAATTTTCCAGTAAGGCTTGATATGGATGTTAACTTACTTCATTATCCTCAGATGCCGCTTGTCCAAAGCATTATGCATAATGTGTGGGATTATGATAAGCATCCGGCAGGACAAAATATCATTGTAGCGATAATGAGCTATAAAGGATATAATATGGAGGATGCGATAATAATAAACAGGGGTTCGATCGATCGCGGATTTGGAAGAAGTACTTATTTTAGGCCAAGTGTTGCTGAGGAATTAAGATATCCTGGCGGCCTGGTTGATGAGGTCTCAATCCCGGATAAGGATGTAAAAGGCTATAAGTCTGAGAAGGATTATAGATTTCTTGAAGATGATGGCATAATATTTCCAGAAGCTGCAGTTAATGAAGGGGATGTAATAATAGGAAAGACTTCTCCTCCAAGGTTCTTATCTTCTCTTGATGAATACAGCATAGCTTCTTCAACAAGAAGAGAGAGTTCTGTTTCATTAAGACATGGAGAGAAGGGAGTGATTGACTTCGTACTTGTAACTGAGAATGGTGAAGGTAACCGCCTTATCCAGGTCAGGGTGAGAGATTCAAGAGTGCCTGAAATTGGGGATAAGTTTACTTCAAGGCATGGTCAAAAGGGTGTTTGCGGATTGATTGTTCCGCCGGAAGATATGCCGTTCTCAAGCTCAGGCATAATTCCTGACATAATCTTTTCCCCTCATGGAATTCCATCCAGAATGACTATCTCCCATCTAATTGAGCTTATTGGCGGAAAAGTTGGTGCGCTGTCAGGGAGATTTATTAACGGAACAACATTTGATGCTGAGCCAGAAGAAGAATTAAGAAAAGAATTGCTTGCTTCAGGTTTTGATGAAACTGGTACAGAGACATTCTATAATGGAGAGACAGGCGAGAGGCTTCAGGCGAAGATTTATGTTGGAAATATGTACTATCTTAAATTGAAGCATATGGTCGCGAATAAATTACATGCTCGTGCCAGGGGCCCAATACAGCTCCTGACCAGACAGCCTACAGAGGGAAGGGCAAAGGAAGGCGGCTTAAGATTAGGGGAGATGGAGAAGGATACATTTGTAGCACATGGTGCATCTTTGCTTTTGAAAGAAAGATTTGATTCTGATAAAACCATTGTACCTGTATGTGAGAATTGCGGCTTAATTGCAGTGAGTGATGAATTCAAGAATAGGAGATACTGCCCTATATGCGGGGATAATGTTGAGATAAGCAATATTGAGATGAGTTATGCTTTTAAACTTATACTTGATGAATTCAAGAGCTTAGGGATATATCCAAGGCTACATCTTAAATCAAAATACTAATTTTTAAAAATGGCAGACAAGGAAGCAAAACCGGAAGTTGAAGAGAAGAAGGATACAGGGGAATCTGTTCAGGATAAGGTTTCA
>JAGLMD010000075.1 GCA_023140175.1 Nanobdellota archaeon
AGGTTTCAGAGGAATCTGTTCAGGAGAAGAAGGAAGGAAGAATTGAACAGCCTGAACCTGTTGTGAGTAAGAAGATTGGCAGCATACAATTCTCAATATTTTCTCCTAAGCTGATCAAGAAGATGGCTGCAGCTAAAATTGTCACTCCTGAGCTTTATGATAAGGAAGGATATCCGGTTGATGGCGGCCTAATGGATATAAGGCTGGGAGTAATAGATCCGGGATTAAAATGTAAAACATGCGGCTCGAAATTAAAGGAATGTTCCGGGCATTTTGGTTATATTGAACTAGCAAGGCCGGTAATCCATGTTAAGTTTGTAAATCTTATATTAAATATGCTCCTAAGCACTTGCAGGGAGTGCGGCAGGGTTTTAATTCCACAAAATAAAATAGCTAAGGCAGAGTCTGAGTTAGATAAGACTGAAGGTGAAAAAGGAATAGAAGCAAGAAGGCTGCATATAAGGCAGGTTATAACCAGCTTAAAGACGATAAATAAATGCCCTCACTGTAAGGCAAAGCAGCAGAAGGTACAACTTGAAAAGCCAACCACATTTCTTGAAAGTGAGAAACGGCTTAATCCTATTGAAATCAGAGTAAGGCTGGAGAAAATTCCTGATGAGGATGTTTTTCTTTTCGGTATGAATCCTAAATATGTCAGGCCTGAATGGATGATCCTGACAGTTCACTCCATCCCACCTGTAACAATGAGGCCAAGTATTACTCTTGAGTCTGGCGAACGGAGCGAGGATGATCTTACACATAAGCTTGGCGATATAGTAAGAATCAACCAAAGATTGTTTGAGAATATCAATGCAGGTGCGCCTGAGATAATTATCGAGGATCTATGGGATTTATTGCAGTATCATATAACAACATTTTTTGACAATAATGTGGCACAATTGCCTCCGGCAAGGCATAGGTCAGGCCAGCCTCTTAAGACAATCACAGAGAGGATCAAAAGCAAAGAGGGCAGAATAAGACATAACCTGGCTGGAAAGAGAACAAACTTTTCAGCAAGAACAGTAATTTCTCCAGATCCTATGCTTGCACTTAATGAAGTGGGTGTGCCCATGGTCATGGCTATGAAGCTTACACTTCCCGAGAGGGTAAATGAGTGGAACATGAAACATCTGAAGGGATTTATTGAGAATGGCCCTGATAAATATCCTGGGGCTAATTATATCATCAGGCCTGATGGCAAGAAAAAGAAAATTACTGATGAGATAAAAGAAGCATGCTTAGAGGAAATCCAGCCAGGGTATATTGTAGAGAGGCATCTTCTAGATGGCGATGTTGCTCTTTTTAACAGGCAGCCTTCCTTGCACAGGATGTCTATGATGTGCCATCGTATTAGGGTGTTACCTGGAAAAACCCTAAGGCTTAATCCTGCGGTATGCCATCCTTATAATGCAGATTTTGATGGGGATGAAATGAATTTGCATATTCCCCAGACAGAGGAAGCAAGAGCTGAAGCTGAGATTCTCATGGAAGTACAGACACAACTAATCTCACCAAGGTATGGGCTGAGTGTTATTGGATGTGTTCAGGATGCGATATCAGGAAATTATATTCTCACGAAGTATCTTAATTTTAGCCGAGAAGGGGCTGTTGACTTATTGATGTCTGCAGGCATAACTAATTTTACGCTACCTAAGAAGGAGAAGATTTCAGGTAAGGAACTATTCTCTGCTCTAATGCCAAATGACTTTACTTTTACAGGCCATTCTAAATTCAAGGATGAGAAAGAGGGTGACAGGGTAGTTATAGAGAATGGAAATCTTATACATGGTGTTATGGATAGGAATAATCTTGGAGAGGGTTCTGGTCTGTTGTTAAGAAATATCCATAAGAAATATGGGAAGGAATTTACAATAAAACTTATAAGCGATATTTTTAGGTTAGGTATCTGGGCTCTTCTTAAATTTGGATTTACAACTTCTATATCGGATACAGACTTGCCTGATGTGGCAAAATCTAAGATTAGGGAAATATTGGATAATGCAGAGAAGGATGCTGATAAGCTTATAGCACTTTTCAAGGAAAATAAGTTAGATGCATTTCCTGGAAAGACAGCAGCTGAGACTGTCGAGCTGAAAATTCTTGAATTATTGAACAAGGCAAGAAATAATGCAGGAGAGACTGTGGCAGAATATTCTGATAAAGACAGCCATACTATGATTATGGCAGTTTCCGGAGCAAGGGGAAACCTTATCAACCTTGCTCAGATGGCAGCATGTGTGGGGCAGCAAGCTTTAAGGGGGAAAAGAATTGAGAAAGGCTATTCTGACCGGACTTTATCATGCTTTGGGAAAGGAGATATCAGGCCGGAAGCAAGGGGTTTTATTTCACACGGATTCAAGAACGGGCTAAAACCATCTGAATTCTTTTTTGCAGCTATGACTGGGAGAGATTCTCTTATGGATACTGCACTGAGAACACCAAAATCCGGTTATCTGTACAGGAGATTAGCAAATGCTATGCAGGACTTAAAGGTAGAATATGATTATACTGTCAGAGATGCATCCGGCAAGATTGTACAGTTTGAATATGGTGAAGATAGTATTGATGTTTCGAAGTCTGAGAAAGGCTCAATTAATGTGAAGAGGATAATAAAGTCAATATTATAGGTGAAAAATGACAGATATTTACAAAGAATTCCAGGATAAGCTGCCAAAAAAGCTTTTGGATGAGATAAAGGAGAATGTTCCCTCTAGTGTCAGCCAGTCAAAGCTTAAGGAAATCCTTAATCGGACTGTTGAAGAATATATTGATTCTAAGGTAGCCCCTGGAGAATGCATAGGAAATGTATCTGCCGAATCAATAGGGGAGCCGGGAACACAGATGACATTGAATACATTCCATTTTGCTGGTGTAGCAGAGATGAATGTTACTGTGGGGCTGCCAAGAATAATAGAGATTCTCGACGGCAGAAAGGAATTAAAGACTCCTTCGATGGAGATATATCTCCAGAAACCATATTCACAGGGTAAGGATATAAAGAATATTGCCATGTCTATCAAGGAGACAACTTTAGATGATATTGCTCTTGAATTTCAGATAAATATAGTTGACTTATCTATATCTATCAAACTAAACAGAGAACTGATGAAATCAGCAAGTGTGACGGTGGGGACTATATCAACTGCATTCAAGAGGCTAGTAAAGGGATATAATATCAAAACTGAGGGTGATTTAATTGTTCTCAAAAATAGATCAAAGGAAGTTAGCCTTAATGAGCTCTATAAAACTAAGGAGAAATTAAAGTCGGTGCATCTTAAGGGAATAAAGGGGATAGAACATGTCTTACCAGTAAAGAGGGATGATGAATTTGTGATTATAACTGCAGGCTCAAATCTTAAGGATGTATTGAATCTTGATTATGTTGATTTCTCAAGGACAGTTACCAATAATGTGTTTGAGATTGCTGATGTGCTTGGTATAGAGGCTGCGAGGCAAGCTATTATAAATGAGGTATTTGGTGTGATAGAGAGCCAGGGCTTAAATGTTGATATAAGGCATATAATGCTTGTTACTGATACAATGTGCAAGAATGGCAATGTCAAGGGCATAACGAGGTATGGCATTGTTTCAGAGAAATCTTCAGTTTTAGCTAAGGCGTCTTTTGAAACTCCATTAAAACACCTTATCAATGCAGCCCTGATAGGTGAGGTTGATGAACTCAATTCTGTTGTCGAGAATGTTATGGTCAATCAGCCAGTACCTGTAGGAACAGGACTGCCAAGTCTTGTTACGAGAGTAAGAGAAAAAGAGTGATTGTAATATGGCATCTGATAAAGAATTAAATGAGATAAAAAAGCTATTGAAAAAAGGCAGGATTGTTGTAGGAACCAGGAATACAATAAAACAGCTGAGAGAGGATAAGCTTGAAAAGATATGGCTTTCTTCCAATGTTCCTTCTGATGTGAAGGAGGACATCATTAATTATGCAAAGCTGGCGAAGGTGAATGTTGCTAATCTGAGCATTAGTAATGAGGAATTGGGAGTAATCTGTAAAAAGCAATTCTTTGTTTCTGTTGCTTCTGTTATTAAAGGTGAAAATTAATTGACAAGAAGAATCTATGATGAGAATATCTTAAATTATATCACACTTTTTGAATCTGTTACAGGAGCTAAAGTAAAAGACTGTATTGTCAATGGTTCTATCACATTTATAGTCGAGAAAGGCAATATGGGCCTTGCAATAGGAAAAAACGGGAGCAATTTAAACAGGGCTGAAGGGATATTAAAGAAGACACTTAAGGTAATAGAATTCGAGGAGGATGTCTTGAAATTTGTCCTAAATTGTGCTTATCCTATAAGGAAAATAGGGATTGAGAAGCAGGAAAAAACTGTTGTGATAAAGGGCCAGGATATGAAAACAAAGGGATTGTTGATCGGAAGGGACAGAGTAAACATTAAAAGGATATTAAGTCTTGTTCAGAGATTTTTTGATATTGATGATATTAAGGTTGTATGAACAGTAAGATTTAAAAATAGTTAGGAAACACTAGAAGAGAAGATGGCAAAGAAATCAAAAGGTATTAATGCTGGAAATAAGCTGGCTAAAAGAAGGGCAGATGCCAGATGGAAGGATAAATGGTTTGTAAGAAGGATTGATAATTTAAAGGTCAAATCTGATCCATTAGAGGGTGCATCACAGGCAAGAGGTCTTGTTCTTGAGAAGATACAATTAGAGGCAAAGCAGCCTAATTCAGGCATGAGAAAAGCTGTAAGAGTGCAGCTAATAAAGAACGGCAAGCAGATATCTGCTTTTTTACCGGGAGATGGCGCTACCAAGTTAGTAGATGAGCACGATGAGGTTATTGTGGAATGTATAGGCGGGCCGATGGGCAAGTCAAAAGGAGATATTCCAGGAGTCAGGTGGCAGGTTATCAAGGTAAATGATCAAAGTTTAGATGCTTTAAGAAAAGGAAAGGTTGAGAAGGCAAGAAAATGAGCACTGAGATAAAAGCATTCAATAGGTGGGATGTATCCGGGGTAAAGGTAAGTGATCATGGCTTGGCAAAATATATAAACCTAGACGCAAAGATAGTTCCAAGGACCGGTGCAAGATATGCAGGAAATAGATTCCATAAGAGCAGGGTTTTTATTGTTGAGAGATTCATGAACAAGATTATGGTGCCTGGCCATAAATCAAAGAAGCATTTCAAGTCATCAGGCCATATCACAGGAAAAGCACATAATTCTTATGCTATTGTTGAAAATGTATTTAAGATTATCGAGAAGAGATTAAAAGAGAATCCTATCCAGGTTTTTGTGAAAGCACTGGAGAATGCTGCACAACGGGAAGAGATAATAACTATCGAGTATGGTGGAGCAAGATATCCTAAGGCTGTTGAGTGCGCTCCGCAGAGAAGGGTTGATGTCACTTTGAGAAATATGGTCCAGGGCTCTTATGTCAAGTCATTCGGCTCAAAGAAATCAATTGAAGAATGCCTTGCAGCTGAAGTAATTGCTGCTTATAGGCTGAGTCCTGATTCTTTTGCAATATCCAAGAAACTGGAAGTAGAAAGACAGGCTGATGCAAGCAGGTAATTAGATATTTTTTAGGTTTTCTAATTTTAATAATCTTATTCCAATCTTTTTTGCTTCTTTTCTTTGTTGTGGATTATTGTTACCCCATACTGCCATATAGCACTTAACCCCCAGTTGCTTCGCCTCAAATAAGTTGAAATATTCGTCGTCGATAAAGTTGATATCAGCATACGGAGTCTTGTATTTTTTAGCAATTAATTTAAGTTTTTTATTTTTGTCGTTGGTAATCTCTGTAGAGAATATCCTGTTATCATCAATCTTAATTCCGAAATATTTGAACATAAGCTGTATCGTCTTAAGATCCTTATTGCTCAATATAACTGATCTTGTGATATTCTTTTTCACAAAGTTGAGCATTTCCTTAAATGGTTTTATTATCTTCTGCCAGTTTTTATGTTTTTCAAAGAGATATCTTTGCCTATAGAGCTCATAATGACCTTTCATCAAGGAACGTTGACTTATAGTCTTTAGCAAGTTCCTGAAATCTTGGTCATTTTTTATTTTAATATTGTTGTCAATTATATGGTATAGGATTACAATTTCCTCTGCTGATTTAGCATAAGGATGAATTCTTTTGAATTTATTGACTGTGTCTTTGTGTTTTTTAAGCAAGCGTTTATAGTTGTCAAAATCTATTCTTTTGCCATCAAATAATGCTGTTTTTTTATAGAACTGCCTATAAGCATTGTATCCATCTATGAGTTGCTCAACCTGGCTATCAATTATCACACCATCTACATCAATTGCATATATCATCTTATGATATCTAATATCTCAGAAAGGGCCTCTATTTTTTCTTCTGAATCAAGCTTAAATCCTATGAATCTTACTCCTGCTTTTTCTGCAGCTTTTTTATCCCATATTGTGTCTCCTATGAAAATTACTTCGTCTCTTTTTAATCTCATGTCTTTTAGTATTTTTAGGATAATATCTGGCGATGGCTTTCCGTTCTCTACTTTGTCTCCCCCTAACACATAATCAAAGAGTTCTAATATATTGACACTTTTCAGTATCTTTCTTGCTTGTTCAGTGGGTGTGTTTGTTGCAACTGCCAATTTTAAATTCTTTTTCAGCTGCTCTAGGGTATCTTTTGCATCATTAAAAATCACAAGATTGTCCATGAATAACTGATGCGAGTCTGCATAGTATTCTTTTATCCTGTCAACACTGACTGAAAAATATTTATCAGTAACTTCATTGAAGTTCTTTCCCCATGCATTTTTCCCGAATTCTTCTTTAGAAACAGTCTTCCCTTCAAAATGCTCCAATGCTTTATTGAATATTGCATACCACCCATTAATCGAGTCTATCAATACACCATCCATATCAAAGATAATTGCTTTTAGCATGAATCTTATGGAAGATATGCTTTATTTAAGTGCTTTGGTTTTCAAAAGTTTTGAAATGTAAGATTTTGAAACTTTGAAAAACTTTATAATTTAGTCATTGGTTTTTCGTGTGTATTAAGCTTTAGACGAT
>JAGLMD010000076.1 GCA_023140175.1 Nanobdellota archaeon
TGGGCAGACCAGAGTTTTATCAACCAGCATGACCGGTTATGGATACAGACTTTTAATGAACTTGTGAAACAAGGCCTTATTGAAAAAAAGAAAACAACAAGCGGTTATATATACAGGTGGGCTGCCAGATTTCCTGATATTTAGGAAGTTTTATAATTTATTTCTTCTATAATCTTATCTTGTCATATGAAATTAAGCAAAATCGATAAAATAATAATAATGTTGATTGTTTTATCTTTTGTTCTGGCTTTTAGCATATATCCTTCAATGCCTGAGAAGATGCCTATACATTGGAATGCAGGGGGAGAAATAGACAGTTACAGCAATAGATTTATTGGTGTATTTCTTTTTCCATTGGTAATTGCGGCTATTTATCTGTTATTCCTATTTATTCCGAAGATAGCTGTGTATAAAAAGAATATTGATTCTTTTATGAAATATTTTGAAGGAATGAAATTAATGATGTTATTTTTTTCCTGTCTTTCTATATCGTGACTCTGCTTCCGAATTTTGGTTTTTCATTTAATATATCTTATTTTGTCATACCTGCAATAGCTATTCTTTTTTATTATATGGGCCATATCCTGAAATTCATAAAGAAGAATTTTTTTATCGGCATAAGGACACCCTGGACTCTTTCAAGTGATGATGTCTGGAATAAGACCCATAAGTTAGGCAGCATGACTTTCAAGATGAATGCTATTATCTTATTATTTGCTTTGATAAGTCCTGTGATTGGGTTTTGGATATTTATTATTTCGGTACTGGTAAATGTTGTTTTTCTTATCACTTATTCTTATTATATCTGGAAGAAGAAATAAAGAACAACTAATCAATAACTCTTAAGAATATTCTGAAATGTTTCTAATGAAATATAAAGTCAAGAAATTGAAAGATAATTTATAAAATAAAGTGCCGGAAAGGGGATTTGAACCCCCGACTTCAACGTTTCTTGGCAGAGAGTTATATCATCGACCTAAAGGTCTCATAGCTCATTAACATATGAGCGTTGCACTCTAACCAGGCTGAGTTATTCCGGCATCTTATGTGTAACAAAGAGAAGATTTAAGCCTTTTTTAAAGCTTACTATCATATCAGAATTGAAGATTTGTCTTTATCTTTTCTAAAATTTCTTTATCTTCGTCTTCTTCATATTTTTTAGAATCCCAATTATATTCAAAGCCAGTATCATCCTGCTTGGGGATAATATGGAAATGCACATGCTTTACAAGCTGGCCCGCCTTTTCGCCATTATTGTTAAGGACATTAAAGTCACATCCGAGAGCTTTCTCAACAGCTTTTGATATTTTTTTCAATGTTTTTGCCAAAGCTTCTGAGCTTTCATCACTCAACTCATATATTTTTTCTGCATGTTCTTTTGGTATAACCAGTGTATGGCCTTTGCTTACTGGGCTAATATCAAGAAAAGCTAATGTTTTATCATCTTCATAAACTTTGTTGCAAGGTATATCTCCTTTTGCAATCTTACAGAATATACAATCTTCTTTTGTATGCTCAGAAATCTTTTTGAGACCTTCGGTCTCTAAAAGACCCCCAAAATCTTTGATTTTGGATGTCTTTGATTTCTGTTGTATGCAATCATCTGTCAATTTAATCCCCCCTGATAATTATGTTTTTATTATATCGTGAATATTATATAAACTTTTTGTAAGCATCTTGTTTGTAATTATAGTAAACTATATATAGTGTTATTCCTGTAATATTATATATGGGACCAGAAAATTCTACTAATATGCTTTTCTTTACAGTACTTAAGGTCATGGTAGTTTATGTTCTTTTTATTGCATTGAGTCCTGGTCTGCCTGATATAACCGGGTCTGTTGTTGAGGATGTTCAGGTAGAGAAGACTTTAAATGGCATTCATGGCTATTTGACAATGGTCAAGAATCATCCTTCTGATTATGTGTTGGTTACAGGCAGTTATGCTAAGGAATATGAGATAAATTATGCTGAAAAAATAAGCAGGCATTTTGGCTTAAGGGCTGTTGATGAAGATGATATTGAAACAAGCTCTAAACTTATATTAATCGGAAATCCAAATACAAATCTTCTTCTTGATAAATTTCTTAAAGAGCCCTATTTTAAGAATAAGGCTATGATTAGTGTAGCGGGAGATAATCTTCTTATAGTTATAGGTGATGAAGGGCAGACAGACAAATTAGCTGATACAGTAATTGAGTTTAATGAGAATCGATATAAACTATCGCCAGATAAAGTAACATTTGACTTTGATGGGATAAAGGCCTACATTATAGTTGCGTTTGTTATTCTAGTTCTTTTAATTTTGTTATATCTTGAAAAAAGCAGGGAGGTTAATGTTTCTAAAGCTAAGGAGCTTAAAGAAGAGTATAAGCTTGAAGCATTGGAGAATTATATCAGGAGATATAGGGAAGAAGGCCATCCTGAGGGGCAGATCAGGAAATGGCTTATCAAATACGGTTATGATGCAGAGCTTATTGATATCGCAATCGATGGACTGAAAGAAAAATAATGTTTTGAACTAATTATTCTAGAATAGCTAAAACAAGCATTAGGCCTATGCCCAAGAGAAGAGACAAGAGCTGGAAGAAGGGGTGTGATAAAGTGCATTCTTTTTTTAATTCTGGAATAAGGTCCGAGCCTGCGGTATAAATAAATCCGCCGGCTATTATAGGCAGAATTATTGATATTATGTTTTCAATTCTTGAACCCATCATCAGAATAATGATGGCTCCTAAAATAGCAGTTAATGCTGATTGCGGAGAGTTTACGAAAGATATAGACTTTTCTGTCAGATTAACTTAAGCTCTGCTTTTTTTATTATTAATTTAGCAGTGTTTTGGTTTTCTTCAATTATCTCAGAATCAATAATGTTTATTTTCTTCTTGAATAAAGGGCAATCTAGTACAAGAGATTCAAACTCGCCGCCTTCTCCTGCTATGTTGATCTGATATTTTTTATTAAGTTCGACTAGTTTGTCAATATCTTTATCTGTTATAGTTTTTCCGAGCCAAGTCTTATCTAGGCCGTATGCTGCAATGCTTGAGAAGATTATGCTGAATTTGTTTTTTATTATATCTCTCATTTCGCTTTCTTGGTCAAGATGCCATAATGGTGAGAATATCTTGAGTTCTAATTCGTCGCAGATTCTTTCAATCCTTTCTCTTTGATAGTTTGAGAATAAAGCTCCTGTTACAATGCCTTCTATCTTGTAAAGCTCTTTTGCTTTTTTTATTGCTTTCTTTAGGTCATTAAGCTCTTTTTCCTTTTCCCCTTTTGTTTTCTGGATGATTAATGGTATGCCTATTGCTTTGGCTTGCAGTTCAACTAAATCTATGTTTGGGGTGTGGAACATATATGAGTCGGGATTCCTGCTCTTTAATGAGATTAAGCAGTTCATATCATAATTTTGCTTCTTCATAGTGTAAGCTGCAAAAGCAGAATCCTTGCCTGAACTCCAAAGCACACCCAGTTTTACATTTGGTGGATGATAGAACTGATACAGGAATTCTGATTTTTTTCTAAAGCCATCTTTTTTTGCAAGCTTTTCAATAGCCCTGTCAAATTTAGAGCCATACTGCGCTGCTTTCTTCTTCCTTTCTGCGAATTCTTCGGGAATGCCTATTTTTTTTGCTATCTCTCTTATTATTATCTTATTCCTGTCTTCTTTAAGCTTAAGATCTTCCGGGATTTTCAGACAGTATTCGACAAGGCTTTTATCAAGGAAGGGAACTCTCAACTCCATATTATTGTACATCGTTATAACATCATCCCTATATAAGTCTCTTTCATACATCTTTATCAGGCCGGAAAAACATTCTTTGTTTATATCGCTGCTTTTCTTGTGCCTTTCATATCCAGCAAATATCTCTTCTGAGCCAAGACCGGAGAAAATGACTTTTATATTGTCTTTTTTTGCTAATTCACAGGCGACAAAAAATGTCAGGGCTACGCCTACTTTTGTAACATTACTATCTTCTATTAGCTTAGGCACGATTTTCAGATATTCTTTTGTCTGCTCTATGTTAATCTTTTTTATCTTAAGTTTCAGGCCTAGTTTTTTTGCAACTTTCTTTGCATATATCGAGTCGGGAGCTTCTTCCATGCCTTTTTCTTCTAAAGCTGCAGTATAGCAAATGAAATCTTTCCCGAGCTTTTTACAGATATAGGCAAGGAAGGTGGAGTCTATTCCTCCTGAGAAAAGTATCCCGAATTTCTTGTCTGGAAGGCGTTTTTCTATCGATTTCATGATGAGCTTTTGAGTATGGCATATTATCTCATCATAATCTTCTTTTAGTTTCCCTATCCTGAAGAATTCCCTCCTTTTTTTCACTAGTTTTTTTGTCTTGATGTCATATATCAATATCTTCCTCGGATTAAGTTCTTCAATCTTTTTATATCCTATTCTTTCTAGTGCCTTTTTTTCTGATGCAAAAGCAAAGCTTTTTTCATATGAGAACCATATGGGCTTTATTCCTATGATATCCCTGACTAGGAAAATCCTGTTATTGCTCCAATATGCAAATGCATAAACACCATCAATCTCTTCCAATGACTTTTCAAGCCCAATGCTCTCTATAATGTCTATCAGCAGTTCGGAATCATTTCCTGAGCCAAGATCGTATTTCTTTTTTAGTTCCTTCCAGTTGTAGATCTCGCAATTAGAACTTAGAATACCTTGTTTTTTTATTGGCTGATTCACTTTATTAACAATTGAATGGAGGCAGTGAGCTATGACATTTATGTGAGGTATTTTCAGCTCTTTTATTGATTTTTTATATGAATGCCCTTTTTCAGAAAATACGCCAAAGCCATCTCTTCCCCTATGCTTGAGAATTTCCAATGCTGCAGTTATATCGCTGCCACATCCTTCTTTGTTGAAGATACCCACTATTCCACACATAAGCTTATGAAATAGAAATCTGTTTAAAAACTATATCCTTATTTATTCTTTTTCTTAGGTTTTTTAGGCTCTTTTTTAATGCTTTTATTCATCTTATAGAAGACAATCACAAGAACCAGAGCATATACCACTATAAATGCGAAAAGCGCGTTTACCATGGAATCCAGCTTTGTTGGAGAGAGCTTTATTCCTGCATCAGGGTTCTGTACATCAAGAACAAGAAATCCGAGCCATAAAAAAGAGAGTAATAAAGGAACCATCAGGATATTTTTTTCTATTGTCAGTTTTCTTTTAGTTTCCATAGTCTTTATTTTAGCTTAAGAGTATTTAAATATTTTGGAATTTTACAGAAAGAATGTTTCTATGCAACTTTTTCAATGGAATAATGAGTTATTGCGAGGATTATTATTCCAAGTGATAGGGAGATGAAGAAGCTTATCTGCGGGTTTTCAGGGTAGAGGTATGTTTCAAGCAAGCCCCAGAGTCCGCGCCAGAAGAATATTATCCCTGATAGGATTATTAAACTAAGAGTCAATCTATGGTGTTTCTTGAATCTATGCCATCTTTTGTACATATTCTGATTTTAGGTTCTTCTTTATTTAAAATTTACGAAAATTTAGTAGCAGATATATAAATAAAGCATAATTAACAACCGCTACTAAGTATAGAAAGACAAACTATTATTATGCTTTACTTTTGTCTTTCTCTAATTTATATTTATTTTTAGCTTTAGACTATATAATTTTTTCCTTCAATTTTACGAAGTTGATTTGCTTTTCAGTTTCTAAATGTTACCGGATTCGCTGACTTTTTCGGTAACAAATTTGTACCTTTTTTTGAGCACTAAATTTTATCCTAACTCTATTTATCAAATCATGACTTTAGGTATGTATGAAGAAAGAAAAAGTCTTGATTGTCAGGATAACTGAAGATCAGGAGAAAATCCCGGAAGCCAAAGCAAGCAGTGCCGGCTTCATAAAGAAATCTGACTATGTTAGATATGTTTTGTTTATGCCTATTA
>JAGLMD010000077.1 GCA_023140175.1 Nanobdellota archaeon
AAAAAATAAAAACTTTTATATACTATTATACTTAAAAGTATATTCGATATCTAATGAAAGGTGATAAAATGAGGAAATTTGTATTGATTCTATTTTTAGTGGTTTTTTTAATGGGCTGCCAAACAGGTGAGCTTCCTCCTGAACCAGGGGATTTTAGCGGACCTTTAGGAAAGGCTGTTCATATATATGAAGGCTATTCTCCCCCTAATGATGTTTTTGATAATAATAAAATGATATTCAATCTTGAACAAAATGTTATCAATATCGATGTTGATGAAGATAACTTTACTCTAAATTTAGAGGTCAGTCATGATGCTTCTTTTATATATAAATACGGGTATTATTACAGCAAAAAGGGATGGCAAAAGTACTTATTTGATTCTGAGCCTTATAAAGAAAGCAATTGGATAAAAGATCATGCTAAAAAGGAGCTTAATTTACAAGTAGATGATTTTAATGCTGGTGAGAACTATATTGTAGCTTATTCATGCAAAAGGCATGACGGAAAATGGAAATGCGGATGTACAACAGTGAATGGCCCTTGTAATAAATGGATGCTGCAGTCATATCTCTTATTTGTAACTGATCTTCCACCAGAACCATCTGTTCCGGATGATGTTTATGTAGGGGATTTATGGATATCTCCCAGCAATGGATTATACAAAGGGGGTTCAAAAGTTTCTCTAAGTGCGTATTTGTCTACGAAACAAGATGTATCTGCGCAATTTGAGAATGGAGATTTTAAGGTCACTAATGTTGATTCTGAGGAAGTTTATTACATTATTCCATCTGAAGGAAGCGGGATGGAATGTTCATCTTGCAGCGGGGAATATTGTAATTACTATTATTGTTATGGCAGATATTATGCAGATTTCGAGTTTAGTGAAGGGGGAAATTATATTATAGAATTTGAAACAAATTTAGATAACCTGTATCAAAATAACGGTTCATTTGAAATAAATAGTACATATTTCAATAGATACCTGATTGAGGAAGATATCGGAGTATTGGGTTATTTATCTTCAAGCGGAATGAGCTACCTTGAAAGGGGGTGGCAGGTAGGTGCGAGGTATAGTTCATATGATGCAAATGTATGGGCATATGCAATATATGGCAAAAATTTTATGGAAGAGCTTCAGGGATTTATTGAGCATTCTAATCCTGAGCTTGTTGAGATAGACGGGAACTATATATATCGGCTTGAGGAGATATACTACTCTCCATATTATGATGAAAAATCATCAGAGATCATGTCTGTCTGGATTTCTGGCGGAGTAGGAATGGTTATTCATGGCTATGGAGCAGATACTAAAGACTATGATGCACTGATTCAGGCTTATTTACGCAAGGTGCCTAGTGATTTGAAGAATGGAACTCAAATTTTACCAAATAGATGTACATTTCCAGCAGGTTTAGATTGCATAGATATAGGTTATGAACAAAATGGAGATTTACTGGTAAATTTCGCAGTTAAGAATAATTTGGGGTATAGCCTTAGTTTGGCAGATGTTAATGTTTTAACAAATTCAGGGTATTTTGTTTGTGAAGCTCCAGACTTTCCAGTAGATGATATAGAATATGGCGATACAATTGAATTTAGTATGGTATGTAGTGGTGATTTAGAATCTGATAGATTGAGGGCGGATATCTATCTTTACTATACCAACTTAGAGACTGGTTTGGAACACAAGTCCAGAGGCGAAATCTATTTGAATATTGATCAGAATGAGGCAAAGTGTACTGATTCAGATGGCGGGAAGAAGTATTATGTTAAAGGAAATGTTACTAATATTGTAAAAGGTGATGAAACACATTATCAGGATAAATGTGTTACTCCTTGCCACCATCAGGATGGAACTAATTTTTATGCGGAAAAAGGTGGTGTTTTCTATTGTTATAATAATTTTGAGAGTGATTGGTGTGCTGGAGAAAATTGTAGTATAGCAGAATCTTATTGTGGGCAAGAATGGAATTTTTCAATTGCTCATTGTCCAAATGGCTGTGAAGATGGTGCATGTATAGAAGAACAAGAAATAACTTGCACTGATTCAGATGGCGGAATAAATTATTATGTTAAAGGTTATCTTGATAATGGTCTTGGAGAAACTTTTGAAGATTATTGTAATTGTATCTTAGATTATTGTGATGTTGTTGTAGACTTTTATTGTGATGAATCAAGTCCTACTGGAGCAATACAAAAACATTTTACTTGTCCAAACGGCTGCGAAGATGGTGCATGCATAGAAGAAAAATGCACTACTGATGCTGATTGTTCAGATATAATCTGTACGATGATGATAGGAAGCGATACTCCTAGATGTAATGTAACTTCTGGCAGTTGTTATTGTGGAGGAAAGGCTGATGTTATTGGTTCTTTAGAATCAAAATAATCTGTTCAATTATAAGCAAAATATGATTAAAATATAATTAAATATTATAATGAAAGGTGATAAAATGAAAAAAATAGTCTTTGTGACAGTATTAGTCCTTTTCTTAGTGGGTTGTCAAACTGGAGAACTTCCTCCTGAGCCTGGTGATATTACAGGACCTATTGGCAAGGCTGTGCATATATATGAAGGCTATGCTCCTCCTAATGATGTTTTTGATAATAATAAAATGATATTCAATCTTGAACAAAATGTTATCAATATCGGTGTTGATGAAGATAGCTTTACTCTAAATTTAGAGGTCAGTCATGATGATTCTTTTATATATAAATACGGGTATTATTACAGCAAAAAAGGATGGCAAAAGTACTTATTCGATTCTGAGCCTTATAAAGAAAGCAATTGGATAAGAGATTATGCTAAAAAGGAGCTTAATTTACAAGTAGATGATTTTAATGCTGGTGAGAACTATATTGTAGCTTATTCATGCAAAAGGCATGACGGAAAATGGAAATGCGGCTGTACAAGCACCAATGGGCCATGCAATCAATGGATGTTACAGACATATCTTCTGCTTCAGGATGAACTTCCGCCAGAGCCACCTACGCCAGATGATCCTTATATGGGCTATGTGTATATTTCGCCTAGCAATAGTTTGTATAGAACAGGATCAACAGTAAATCTCTATGCTTATATAAACTCAAAACAGGATATTAGTGATCAGCTTAGTGGAGGAGCAGAATTTAAAGTTACAAATGAGGATTCAGGGGATGTAACTTATGTATCACCTGCAGAGGGATCTGGAATGGAGTGCAATGCTTGTGAGGGTGAATATTGTGATTATTATTATTGCACTGGTAGGTATTATGTTGAATTTGAGCCTCCGGCAGTGGGAAAATATGTTATAGAGTTTGAGACAAGAGTAAGTAACCTTAAACAAAATGATGGTTCTTTTGAGATAGATAATACTTTATTCGACAAATACCTTATAGAAGAAGATATAGGGAGGTTTGGGTATCGTAGTTCGTATGGGCATAAGTATGATGAAAGATGGACTCTGCAAGCTCAATATTCGGCTAGTGGGGTTAGTGTTTCTGCTGGTACTTACTATAGCGAAGATATAATGGAGGAATTTCAGGAGTTTATAGAGGATGATGGTACAGAGCTTGTACAGATAGATGGCAATTACTTATATGTAAATGAGGAAATATACTATACTCCATATTATAATGAAAAAATTAGACGAATTGTTTCAGCATGGATGCGTGGAGGAGTGGCAATAGTTGTGGAAGGATATGGCGAGGATTCGTCATGGTATGAGGAAGTAGTTAAGGCATATTTGGAGAAATTGCCTTCGGATATAAAATACCTTCTTTCGGATTTTCCAGAGATGTTTGTTGAGGATGGTAAGTTTAATGGTGTAATTGTAGTTGATGATAATGCACCAGCTGAGGATGTGATATCTGCTATTGATATTGCTATAGCTATACAAAATTATATAGAAGGGAATGATGAATCTGAAGTCGTACAGGAGACAGAACTAGGAACTACAAAATGGGTTTCGGAAACTACAAAATTGGTTTCTGAAATTTCTGATGTGTCTGCGCAGAATGTAATCTTAGTTGGAAGGCCTGCTGCAATAGATTCCTATGGTGGGAAT
The DNA here is from genome assembly GCA_023140175.1 of Nanobdellota archaeon. Taxonomy (GTDB): domain Archaea; phylum Nanobdellota; class Nanobdellia; order Woesearchaeales; family WJIZ01; genus WJIZ01. The sequence goes on from JAGLMD010000077.1 coordinate 4,048, forward strand.
GAATTGATAGATGGATTTATTTCCTATATGCCTGGCTATGGGTACCTTTCTTTTTATGAGAATGGAAATAATATTGCACTGGTTGTTACAGGACAAGAGACAGCTGGAGTTAGGCTTGTAGCAAGAGTGCTTGCAAGAGGAGAAGGAGCTCAGGCAAACTTTATGATAGTAGATAGAGATTACGAGTGTAAAACACATGAAATCTCAATAGATAAAGTAATGAATAAGGCTGGGAAGATAGCTGTAAGTTATAAGACTAAAGGAACTTTGGGTGAAGTAAGGGCTGAGCTACTAGTCTATAATGGTGGAATTCCTGAACCTGTACCAGAAATAGAAGAGGAAATTACTGAAGAGGAAGTGAGTACACAGCCTTCAGCTGGTGGAGGGGGTGTCGGAGTTATTAGTTGTCCAATAAGAAGTGGTGGTTGCGGTGCAGGTTCTGGTAGTGAGTATGTATCCTGCAAGGTTTATACAGAATGTGAGTATCCATCATTGACATCTGATTCAACATACTATATCGGACTTGTTGATAAAGGGTGTCCCAATGTCTATGATAAATTTGAACTCAAGAAAATAGTTTGTACTGATTCGGATGGTGGTAGGCAATATTATGTAAAAGGACAAATAAAAATAGATGGAACTGATTCTAATGCAGATTATTGTATGAATCAGAACTTAGAGCGGCTTGAATCTTGTGAAGTGGATTGCTATGTCCAAGAGTTTTATTGTGATGATCCATTTTATCCAGTCTCTGGTTTGGAGGTACACGAATGTCCTTATGGCTGTGAGGACGGTGCATGTTTAAAGGGTGTACAGGGAGATTATTATAAATTCGAGAAAAGCGATGATAAATTAAATCTTTATCAGAATCTGAATACAATAAAGAAAGTATTAATTTCTACAGATTTAGATACTTTAGCAGATGGAACTTTTAGCGGAAAGACTGATGTTAATTATAAACAGACATTGAGTGCTCCGAGTGGAACAGCAAGCGTTGTGTGGGATGACTATAATGATATTAATGAGGAACCATCACTTTATCTGAAGTTTATAGCTCCACAGGAAATAATAAAATATAAGCTAAGTTTTTCTGGAACAGCACCAGTGTCAGATATTGATGAAAATGGGCGCCTAGTGGATTTTGAGGGGAAGAGTATAGTACTTCTTGGAGAGGAATATATAGTTACAGGAGCAAGGAAGTGGAGGGATGATAGTATCAAGTTAACATTAATAGGGGGGGAAGTAGTTGATACTATGGAAGCAGGAGAAACAAAGACTTATGTTGTTAATGGAGTGGAGTATGAAGTAAATCTAATTATTGTTTCAGGCGATACATCAGCAGATGCTGTGGCAAAGTTTATTATTAATGATGAATTAACCATGTCTTTGTCAGCTGGTGACTTCTATACACTTAAAGATGGAATTAGTCTAGGAATAAAAGAAGTTCTTCTTGGTGGATCAGGAGAGGTAGATATTGGGCTTGTTGAGTTCTATCTTGGAGCTAAGAGGTTAATTCTGGATGGAGCTGGTAATAGTTTAAGTATTGATTGGGGAACTATTGATGATACTAGTGTTACAATTACGGTTAGTGCATCAGAGAGTGAAGTGGGTCTTGAGGCAATAGAGATAGTATGGAAACCCACTTCTACTTTTTATGTGCCTATTGGCGGGGTTCTTCAAGAATCTATTGAGCTTGAGGAAGAATTTGATTATTTGGATTTTCTAAAGGCTCTGGATCTTGATTATCTGTTTAATGGCATAATTGCCGGAAAAAATGAATCTGTCTTACTGAATCGTTATGATGATCAGTCAATTGAAATTAAATTCACCAACAAAAATGGTGTTGATTACAGTTTTCCCATATTTTATGTTCAGAGTGATGGCGTACCTCATTTAGGTAAACAACCTGGAGAAGAGCTTTATCTTAGTGAAGGAGATAAAGTATGCGATGAAGATTCATTTGTTATAGAAAATGATGGAATTACAAGGGTTTTACAGCTTAAGGATATAAAGAATACTGCTGATACTAAATACGTGAAGATTAAAGATATTGGAACTGGTGATACTATCGACTATGACTTTGATTATAGTAATGTGGCTGATATTGTTTTAGATGGGTATACTTATCAGGTTACTGTTGTTAGTGATGTGAATCCAGGATGCATAGAACTAACAGAAACAACAGATGATTCGGATGATAAGTCAGATATTTTTACTCAGTATGGAACAGAGATATCTTTAAGAAAAGGAACAGATTATAATATCGCTTTTAGGGAGGCCGAGCAGGAAGATGATGGCAGCGAGGATCAATATGGTTTTAATCTGATATGGGATTCGAATCATAATGTGGCGGATTTAAGTAATATTTTTGTAGAAGCACAACCAGATTATGAGTTTAGAATGCTTACATCAGATAGGGATTCAACCAAGAGCCATGGTTACACAAAAAGAGGAACTTTCCTTCGGAGAGATACAAATGGTAATCAAGATAGCTGGTATATTAGAATACCAGAAAAAGAAGCAGTAGCTAATGTTTATTTGACTTCAGGGTCTGTAATGGTTCCTTCATCTGGAGGCAGTGGAGGGGGAAGCAGCGTATCTTAATTTAGATAATTATTTTAATTTTTTATTATGATTTTTACTATCTTTAGAACTGTAAGTATGTATATTCTTCCATTTGTTATCTATCTAAATCTTCTCTTAGTAATAATTCTTTTATTTTTATCAATAAAAGAAATAAGCAGTTTCTTTAGATCCATTAAGAAGAGAACCTGGCTACTACTATTTTTAATTGTACTTTTGGCATTTTCCATGAGGTTTTTCTTTGTTCAGCCTTATCATAGGTTCTTTATCGATGAATCATGGTATATGGGCTCTGCGAAGAATATTGTACAGAGTTTCCAGGCTAAAGTATCTACAGGAATGTATAATAAGCCATTGGGCTGGCCAGCGTTAATTGCCATCGGTTTTTTCTTTTTTGGCATAAATAATATTGCTGCCATCAATACTACTATCTTTTTTGGGACTATCAGCACTATCCTCATTTTCCTGCTGGGCTATCTGCTATTTAGAAATGAAAGAATCGCTTTGTTTTCTTCTCTTATGCTCGCATTATTTCCTTTGCATGTCATGTGGTCGGCAACAGCTGAGATTATAGTTCCGTCTTTGTTTTTTATTCTACTTTCTCTCTTTTCTTTTTTTATTATGCTAGAGAGAAATTCATTTACAAAGTCTCTGCTTTTTCTCCTTGTTCTGGCTTATACTTTATCAATGAGGATTGAAAATATCTTAATTATATTTCCTATCTTATTTTACCTTTTGTATACAAGAAAAATTGGCATAGTCAAGAAATATTATTTAGCATTTATTGTTTCGATACCTTTTCTTATTTCTTATATCTTTCAATTTATCCAGCTGATGTATCTATACAGGGAAATGTATGTAGGAAAATCCGGGCTTTTTGGCATTGGAATGATATTAGATAAGTTAGTTCTGCTTGGCCAAACTCTTCTTAATCCTATGTTTCTTTTGTTTTTGTTTTTTGTTATTCTTGGTTTTATTTATCTTAAAGGGGCTGATTTTTCTAAACTTCTTTTCTTATCTATGGGATTTATAGTGTTTCTAATTTTTTATCTCTTTTATCTATATTCGACTGATTTTCATCTTTTGTCAGGATGGATCTTCCTTATCATATTGAGCGGTTATGCAGTTTCAAGGCTTAAACAAGGATATTTAAGTTATGTTTCAATCATGGTATTGTTGTTTAT
>JAGLMD010000078.1 GCA_023140175.1 Nanobdellota archaeon
TCTTTTTTAAATGATAAGAATAAGGCGCTTATTCCTTATGGAGCCAGGAATTGCTTTTTTTATATAGAGGATATGTATTGTAAAAAAGATTTATTTCTGAAGACAGTAGAAAGATGTGAGAGAATGCATAATGTATATAATCTTATTCCAGTTAATTATTTTGATAATAAAGACTTGTCGTTCATATTATATGAACTGAAATGAGGAACAGATATGTAAAGAGTAGATATTACATAGAATCAAGATAATAAAAACTTTATCCAATCGCTCTTCTGACATCTGTTATTTCTGCAGAATTAACTTCTTCAAATGCAGAGATTTTTTCAGCAACCGGATCTGGAGAACCTTTTGCTTCCTCCATAACGAATATTATGTTTATTGCTTTTAAGCCAAAGGCAATAGGTTCTATAGAATCTTTTGTTTCTTTGTTATCATTAAAATCTGTTATCTCTTTCAATGCTTTTTCTTTCAATGCTTCCAGGTTCACTTCTGGTGAGGCAGGCATTATCTTTATTGTCACAACTACTTTTGCCATCTTAGTTAGGACCTGTAAAACCACATTTGTCGCATTTATATTTAACAGCAATCTTTCTGCATTTAGAGCATCTAATTATTGTCTCTTCTCCGCATTTAGGGCATGGCATTATTACCCTGCCATTATCATTGGTTATATCCTGTTTACATGAGGTACATACTAGTTTTTCTGATGTCATTTTAGGAGATTAGGGTTAAGTGGCTGTTTAAAAAGTTATCGTTAGAACTTTTTAGAATATTGACTTAATTATCCCTTTTTCTTTATCAATTTCGAGAACTTTTCCTAAGAATTGTTCGCAGACATAAGCATTTGCAAGAGTATGTTGAGTTATCTCTGCTGTCTTTATCTCTCCACCAAATAATGCTATAAATGGGATAAGCTGGTCTGCAAGATAATTGTCTATTGGAGCAGAGCTTTTTATCTGTGCTGTCAGCCTTTCTGCAGCTTCTTTTCCAACTATCTCTGCTTTTTTTCCTTTTTCTCCAAGTGAATCTGCGCCGATAATTATGGGATTTAGAAAGTCAAGCTCTTCTTTGTTTTTTGAGAATTGTGCCCATAGTGTAATGCCTGAACCTGTAGATAGGGTTTCTTGGTATTCAGTCCTTATGTTTACCGGGCAGTTTAAGGATGAGCATGTCAATTTTGCTCTTTTGGCTTGTCTTTCTGCTACTTCAGCTTTAAACAAGTCTTTTGAGGCATGAGATATTCCTTTTATCTGGATCAAATATCCTTGTTCAAGCAGATTTATCCTTTTATCTTCTTTTCTTATATGTTCCAGGAATTTTTCAGTATTTTCAAAGTTCTTAAGACTATATTTGGGTTTTATAATCATATCAATGCTTCCATTCCCTTTAGGATAATAACCGCGATTCTTTAATGTGAATTTGATACTGTCTGAGAACTTATTTATATGCGGGAGAAATACATTTGAGAAATAATCTGTTGGAGAAGACCAGTTGACATCTGTGCCTCCTTTAACCTTTATTTTTGTGTCTTTTTCTGCGAATAGGCAAGGTATGGTGATTGATTGTAATAGGAGGCTTATTGAGCCTGCTGTCTCTATGTCAATGTTTAATGTTTTTCCTTTGATATCTCCTGGATAGTATTTTAGTTTTGTAGAGCCCAATTCTGCGTTTTCAACCTTTGCGCTGCATAATTCTTCCAGTGCTTTTATGCAGTAGAGATGCTGGTTCTTTAAGCCTGGCTGTTTTCTTCCTTTTCTTATATTAGTTATTTCAAATGGCTGCTTTGTGACAGTTGAAAGAGCTAATGCTGTTCTTGCTATCTGGCCGCCTCCTTCTCCATATTTGCCATCAAGATGTATCATAAATCTAAGTTAAGTACACATGTTTAAAAAACTTTAGAAGAAATTTAAAAAATAAAAAAAATAAAACCGGTTCAGAGAACCGTAAATGTTTAAGATAGCCAAAATAGAGTTAATGTTCAATTAACTCATATGGTATTATGGAACAATTAGTTTATAAATATACTTTCTATTTGAAAAAAATAAGGTATTTATAGGCCATTTAAAGCTTTATAAAACTTTATAAGGTCTTTTTTTTATTATAGAAACATTTTTATATTTGATTTGGTTTTATTAAGCTATGAGAGTAAGATTTATCATTTTATTATTAGTTACATTAGTATTCTTGGATTTTGCCCATGCTGCCACTATCCATGGTGCAGTCTATAATCCTGACCTTGACCTTATCCATAATGTGGAGGTTGAGATAAATACAACCCCTAAACAGAGTCATATTTCAAAGAATGGGCTTTATTTTTTCAATGTTCCTGTCGGCAGCTATAGGATAACAGCTGAACAGTATTACCAGAAGGAGTTGGTCTATTCAGCTGAGAAAGTTATTGAGATTAGCAAGGACGGGGAGTTTAAGATAGATATAATAATGGAGCAGATGCCTGGTGTGGTGATTCCTTCAGATGTTGAGGATTTGGGCCCTTCATTATTATCATTACTCAGGGCGCGTTATGGTTATTTCTTTTATATAGCTGTCCTGCTTTTGATTCTTTTGATACTGCTGGTTCTGTTTCTTATTGTAGTTGCTTTATTGGATAAGAAAAAGAAATCAACTTCGGCAGATATCCAGGAAGTAGATGTAACTTCAAATGCAGAATCAGCCAAGAATAGTGAAGAATTAAAGGAGGAAATCCAGTTAGAGCAAATGCCTGATTTGGATGGAATAATTGATTTTATTAAGAAAGAAGGCGGAAGAACAACACAAAAAGAGATAAGGAGGAAATTTCCCTTATCTGAGGCAAAAATAAGCCTGATGATATCTGAGCTTGAATCAAAGGGAAAGCTAGAGAAAATAAAGAAAGGAAGGGGCAATATTCTTATCTTAAAATAATTTCTACTTGAACACAGTCTGGACTTTTCTTGTATATGAGTTTGGATTTTTTTCTTTTAGTTTTTTGTAAACCTGAATATAGGGCTTTAGATCATTTTTTATCTCCAGGAAGAGCTTATTTCCCTTTTTAGTGAGCTCAAGCTCCTTATTCTTATAGGAAATGAGTTTCTTTTTTCCAAGTGTCTCAAGGTTCTTATATAATGTCCTTTTCTGCTTTTTTGTGAATCCCGCATTCAATGCTAATTCAATAAATAATGATTTTGAGATAGAGACCTGTAAGTTTTTATTTTTTATTTTCTTGTTTGCTTCTTCAAACCATTTGCCTAAGCTGTAAAGCATAAATCTTTGGGTTTTTGTCGATTTCATCCTTAAAATAAAGAAAATAAGAAAAGAGTATAAAAAATTTGCTTATTTGAGCATTCTAAGCATCTTTACAGCAGATTCAACAGCCCTTTTAGAGTAGCCTTCTATTCTTCTTACAGATTCTGCTCTTGATATCTTTGGGCCGGAAATTCCTAAAGATACTGGTTTGCCGAATTCAAGTGCAAGATCCATTATTTTTCTTGAGGCATGCTGCGCTACAATAGCATCATGGTCTGTGTCACCTTCTATTACAGTGCCTAGAGTTACTACAGCATCTATATCTTTCTCATTAAGCAGTTTTTTTACTGCCAATGGCATGTCAAATGCTCCGGGAACTCTTATTGTTTTTGATACCCCTGCCCCTAAAAATTCAGCGTGTTCTTTACCTACTTGTTCCATTATTCTTGTTATGTCTGCGTTAAAATCAGATACAACAAAACCCAGATTTTCGTTTGTCATTTTATACCACCTTTATAGTTTTATGATTTTACCTTTTATCTTATCATTTAATTCAAGGATGCCAATACTATTCATATCTGTAAAAACAGTGTCAGTAGGGCTTCCAGGATTAAATAGGAGGATGTTATCTTTTATTTCATTCAAGGCATGATGAGAATGACCGAATATAATACAATCTAGTTTTTCATTAAATTGGCCTGTTACATAATCAATTATTGTTTTCGGCTCGGTACGGCCATGGATAAGGCCGATCTTGAATTTTCCGATTTTAATTATCAGTTTCTCTGGCAGGGTTTTCTTTAACTTGTCTGAATCCATATTTCCCTGAACTGAGATAGTTTCTGCTATTTTTTCTAATTCTTCTAAGGTTTTTTCATCAATACTATCTCCTGCGTTTAGAATAAGGCCAGTTCCCCTGAATAATTCAACTACTTTTTCCGGTATGTTGTTTGCTCTTACAGGTATATGCAGGTCGGATATAACACCGATTTTTTTTACATCTTTTTTTATCTCGATCGTTTCCATTTTATCCTTTATTCTATACTCTCCATATCCTCTTTACCCTGTCTTATACCCTTACCTGCTTTCCTGCTAAGTGTTTCTTTTCCTTTTAGCAAGGCAATGGCATTCATAGTATGTTCATAGGTTCTGTTTTCTGTGATTTCAAGTAATTCTTTTTTGTCCTTTCCTTCATCAAGATGGACAAATACCTCTATAATATGCTTATTTGTCATCAGTTGTGTCTGGATTAATCCTTGTGAGGCTTCATGAGCACATTGCTTATCTATTGGCTTATCTCCCGGCATGCCAAGTGCAACCACTATATCACATCTATATTCTTCTAATAGCTTTTTTGCAGCTATTGGCAAATCCTTAACACCCGGAACAGTATATCTTTCGGTTCTTATTGGTTCCATGGAGTCAGATATTGCTCTTTTAACTATCTTAAACATATCAACTCGTGCAAACATTGTATCACAGATACCTATTTTATATGACATTTTAACCTGCTGTTATTTTTACCTTGTCTCCATCTTTTAGATTGAGCTTCTTTCTTAGATATGTGTTTGAAATCACTTCAATCACATCCCTCTTATGTGATGTTCGCTCTGGGATTATGATTGCTGCGCCTATATTGTTTACCTTTATTTTGTATGCCAAGATTGAGCCAAATGTTCTTGTTGCTGTTGAAAAGCCGCCTATAACAATCTTCTGCTGCCTTGTTATGATCCTAATAAAATCAGTATAGTCGATTTTTAGATTTAAAGTGCCTTTGTACGGCATAAAGCCAATCTTTGTTCTGAATTGCTCGAGATATGGCTTTAATGAGACATAATATGAGCCTTCACCAAGTCCTGATTCTACTGTTCCTGTGAATGACTGTGTCTTTTCTCCAAGTAGGCTCTTTAAGCAAAGATACAATTCTTTTAATTTCTCTTTTCCTTCTTCTCTTATTGTTATTTTTATACCCCTTGTGCTTGCATTTCTGTCGATTAATCTTTTTTTCTCTAGGTCCACTAGTTTTCTGCTGATTGTCTGCTGCGAGGTTTTAATCTCTTTAGCCATTAGAATAGTGGACAGCTCAATCTGTTTGTACAATGCCCCCTTTTCTGCAAGGTATATCAATAGATTTGTTGCTCCCCCCATGGATAGTGTTAATTCTTTGTTACTTATAAACCTTTTGCTTACCAAAATTGAGTAATTATCTATAGCTAAATTTTAAATATAACACATTATTCAGGAGTTTTATGTCCAGAGCACCTATCATTATAGGTATTGATCCGGGAACTACTTCTGCTTATGCGATTCTTGATATTGATAAGACTGTTATCGATATTGGTTCTGCTAAAGAAATTGGGTTGAGTGGATTGATTAAGCAGATTGTAAGAAATGGTTTTCCAGTTGTGGTTGGCACTGATAAAGCTAAAGTGCCCGACCTTATAGGGAAGTTTGCTGCTAAGACAGGCTGCAAGATTGCTGCTCCTGAATATGACCTTAAAGTAGGGGAAAAGAAGCTGCTTATTAAGAATTACATTTTTAGGAATACGCATGAGATGGATGCGCTTGCAAGCGCTTTGTATGCGTATAATTATTATACAGATTTAATTAAGAGAATCATGAAATATGTTAAGGTAAATTCAAAGGAGCAGATAACCAATGAGTTGATCATTTATGTGATAAGAAGAGGATTGCCAATCAAGGATGCTGCCCAGTTGATAGAGGGAAAGGACGAGGAAACTAAGGTTGTAAGGAAGGTTATTGAAGAGAAAGATACTAGAAAGAAGGATTTTGTTGGGCTTTATAATAAGTTTAAGAGACTGGAAAAAGACAATTTATTCCTGAAGGGGCAGAATGCTGCACTTGCCAATGGAAATAATGAGCTGAAACAGGAATTGGCTGGATTGGATAAACTATTGAATAAGAAATCAGTTATAAAATCAAGGAAGATTGATGCATTGTTCAGTTTTAAGGAGCAGAGAGCCAGGGAACTTGAGAAAAGATTGAGGGAGAATGAGAAGGAAATTTCTGAGTTAAGGAAAGAAATTAAGAAAGCACATTCATTTATTTCGAGGCTGAATAGATGTTATCTATTAAAGAAACTTAATAATCTTGGGATAAGGGAGTTTGAGGGAAAAAAGGAGGGGCTGAATATCTCTAAGGGGGACATTCTTCTTGTTGGTAATGTCAATATTTATAATAGGGATGTGCTAAAATTAATGGAGGATAAAATTAATGTAATAATATATGAAGAAAAGCCCAATGAGAAAACACGAGATGAGCTTAAGTTTGAGCTGATCTCTTCCAAAGACCTTTTTGTTGAAGAATTTGGAAGTTATGCTTTAGTTGAGAAACGGCAGTTAGATAAGGGGCTACAAAAGAAAAATATTTTAAATAAAATCATTAGAGAGTATAAAGAAAGCAGAAAATGAGATCCAAAAAGAATAAAGATGTGAAAATGGGCATTGCTTTAGGCGGGGGCTCTGTAAGGGGGCTGGCTCATATCGGTGTTCTGAAAGTTTTTGATGAGGCTGGCATACCTATCTCTTTTGTTTCAGGCACAAGTATTGGGGCGGTTATTGGCGCAGCTTATTGTTCCGGCTTAAAGGCTGAGGAGATAGAAAAGATTGTCTTGTCTACTGATTTTAAGGATTTAATAGATTTCACTATACCTAAAAGGGGCTTATTGGCAGGAATTAAGGTGGAGAAACTCATGAATATGATTACTCGAGAAAAGAATTTTGAAGATCTCCTGATTCCTTTGGGCATAGTTGCGACTGATTTGAATAAGTCTGAGAAAGTAATTTTAACTAATGGTAATGTTGCCAGAGCAATAAGGGCTAGTATAGCTATCCCGCCATTTTTCAATCCTGTTTTAATAGAGGGGCTTGAATTAGTTGATGGCGGCTTAGTTGATCCTGTGCCTGTATCTGTTCTTAAGGATATGGGTGCTGATAAAATAATAGCAGTTGATATAAGCCATATCATAAAGGTGGAAAATGCTAAAAAGAAGAATGCTCCACAAAAAACCAGTTTTGCCCATACTTTCTATGAGACATTTGTAAGAACAGAATATGATCTTGCAAGGGAGATATTTCGCAAAAAGAAGATAAAATATCTTCCTGAGTTTATTAAGCGCATGATTTTAAAATTCTTTGATAAATTCTTCAATCCTAAAAAAATAATAAAGTTCCTTTCAGGAAGGAGCCCGCCTGAACTGCTGCTTATAATGCTTAAGGAGCTGAACATCCTGATAAACCAACTTACGATAGAAAAACTGAAAGATCCTGCTGTTGATGCTATTATAAAGCCGGAATTTAAGGGGATGTCTATACTGGAATTTGATAAAGCAAAGGAGCTGGTAAAAGCAGGAGAGGAAGCAGCAAGGAAGATGCTGCCAAAAATAAAGAAGTTACTTTCTTAATTGTTCGAATTTTATATGTGTTTTTTTATTTGTTTCCAGGTTCTTGCCAAATATATCATTTCCTATAGAAATCACTTCTATGGGCTCTCCCCTTATTTTTAGAATATCTCCTTTTTTAATGTCATAATACCTGAATAAGGTGCATCCTCGCATGACTTCCTTGCTTGTGAGCTTGTTCCTTGTGAATAATGAGCTTGTTTTAATTAATTCTCCAGAAAATTTTTCTTTGAGCCTTTTTCCTATATATGCCAGAAACTTATTTGAAGATAAGTAAAGGTCAATGCCATTTTTCTGTTTCTCGGTCTTAGCTATCCAGACATTTTCCTTTTTTTCCATTTCATCAGCTATGAAATCTATTATTTCATCACTGGGGTTTCTGAGTTGTAAAACACCTTCGAAATATTTTGGGTTCTTATCCATTAAATATAGGAGTAATCATAACCTTTTTAAAGTTATGGCAAGATGTTTTTGCCATGCGTTATTTTGAGAGATTCAATAAAGGAAAGTATAGGAGGAAATCACTTCCCGGGAAGATATGGTATTTTATCTGGTATGAAGATAGTGTTGAGAGCTGGCTGATAAATATAGCTCTTGCTTTCCTGCTGATAAAGTTTATTATTTATCCAGGTCTTGGCTTTATGCTTGCGACAACACACCCTATTGTTGCTGTTGTTTCGGGAAGCATGCATCATGACACAGGTTTTGATGATTATTGGGATAATGGCGGGGCATGGTATGAGGGAATGGGCATAACTAAATCGGAGTTTAGGGGTTTCCCTATGCATAATGGATTCAACAAGGGAGATATAATGATTCTTCGAGGAGTTAAGGCTGTGGATGCGAATGTTGGAGATATAATAGTTTTTCAGGCATTAAGGCCGGATCCGATCATACATAGGATAGTCGCTAAGAGGGATGTTGAAGGGGAATATGTTTTACAGACGAAAGGTGATAATTATCGCACTAATCCTGATTCAATAAACGGCCAGTTATTAAATGAGATGAATATAAGGGAAGAGCAAATTGTTGGAAAAGCTTTTATACGGGTGCCTTATCTCGGCTATATAAAGATATTAGCTGTAGATTTTGCATGTCTTTTTAATGATTTTAATTTTTGCATAAAAGCATAGGGAGGTTTTATCATGTTTTGTCCAAAATGCGGTTCAATATTAATGCCAAAGAGAGAAGGCGGGAAGAGGGTGCTTGCCTGTAGCTGCGGGTATAAATCTAAGGAAGTTGAAAAGGCAACTATCAAGGAAGAGAAGATTGAGAAAACAAAAGAAGTGGAGATTATAGAGCATAGTGCTATAGAAACCCTTCCCAAGATGGATGCAGAATGCCCTGAATGCGGTCATAAGAAAGCATATTTCTGGCTTGTCCAGACAAGGGCCAGTGATGAGCCGGAGACAAAATTTCTTAAGTGTATAAAATGCGGACATACATGGAGAGATTATAATTAATCAACTAATTCTTTGATTTTTTATTACTTATTGGTATAATAAACATCTGGGATTTTTGGGTATGTAAGAAGTATGAAATACTTGAAAATGGAGTATGGTGTAAATTGATAGTACATAATATTGACAAAACGTAAGATTTCTTTATGTATGACGGGTTTCAACAGGACCCTTAAAGCGAAACATTTTTATATCATATTATGATAATTTATATCATATAGTGAAATAAAATGAAATATAAGCTATTAGTTGAAAAATTGGACATAATTGATGAAAAATTCATCATATCTGAAGAAATCAAGAAATACTGTTCTATCCTAAAGATGGAATATTCGGATGCTATCATATATCTTACCAGATATAAGTATCTTATTGTAATACTAAAGGGTATATTTTATAATCCAAGCATAGCTGAACGCAAAATGAAGAGCTATGATATTAGTTATCGTGATGCTATTGTCAAAGCTCTTGAAATCAAAGGAATAAATAACTGGTATTTTGGTCTTGAAACTGCTGTCAAGTTTAATAATCTGACGCATGAATTTTTTGTCATGGATTTTATAGTGAATGATAAAATAGCAAGATCAAAACCTTTAGAAGTTTTTGGAAACAAGATAAAGCTGGTAAAGATTAAGCCAGAACTTTTTCGGTTTGGAATAAAAAAATCAAAGAAATTCGGGTATTCTGATATAGAAAAGACAGTTTTAGATATGATATACTTAAAAAGATATGGGGGATATGATGATAATACTATCGCTAATTATGTCATGCCATATATTGAGCATTGCTCAAAAGAGAAATTGAAGCGCTATGCTAAGAAATACAACAAAAAAATGAGTGAATTTGTGAATTCGCTATGAAAAAGCTGATACCTTTCTTGGAAAGGAGGCTGGATATCAAGAACGCCAGATTCCTTGAAAAAGATATTATTCTTCATAGGATTTTGTTAAGATTAATGCAGACCTCATTCAAAGAAAAATATGCTTTCAAAGGCGGCACATGCCTTACTAAATGTTATCTTGGCTATTATAGGTTTTCAGAGGACCTTGATTTTACTTATATCAATCAGAAAGAATTTGAAGGCAAGAGCCAGAAAGCTTTAAGGAAAAAATTGTCTGAAAAGATCAATGAAGCATCTGAACAGCTTGTAAATATTGCCGAGGAACTCGGACTTGACTTCAAATCAGATAAGTCTGATACAAAATATGTCATGCTTGGCGGAAGCAACAAATTTGTGACATTTAAATTATGGTTTGATCCATTGAAAGGAGGCAAGGAAGAATTTATCAAGATACAGATAAATTATCTTGATTTAATTATTAACAAAATAATTGAGACAGAAGCACATAGTTTATTTTCATCCATAACTAAAGAAGAGATGGAATTGCTTCATCCCGAATTTATTGATTTACTTGATGATATTAAAATAATGGCTTATTCATTGACTGAAATATTTCTTGAAAAAATAAGGGCAATCCTTACAAGAAGGGGAACAAAAAGCAGGGATTATATTGATGTTTATCTAATTGAGAAAAAAGCACAGATTGATATTACTAAAGAAGAATCAAATATTATCAAGAAAATTGAATTCATGTTAAGATACGATAAGTATCTCCAGAACCTTTCTGTAATAAAGCCAGAAAAATTGATCATTGGTGAAGAAGCTCATCTTCTTCTTGAGCCTCTTGATGACGGATTCAAGAAGTTTTTGCCTGATTTTTTTGAACACTTGAAAAAATTAGAAGAAAAGATTAAGACAAAAAGTAATCACTAATAGGTAGTCATTTTCCGAAACATTTATATATCTAGCTAATCTAACTGATATTATGGCTGATGGAATAAATAATGTTGTGAATACCTTTGATTTTCAAGAAATATCTGGGTTGTGGGCTAATGATCCATTAGTTGCTTCTTATGCTGTTGAACAGTTATCTCTTAAGAAGGTTGAGAAGGATTCAGTGGAGTTGGCTGGAGAAAGGAAGGTATCATTAGAAGAAATTGAAGGGGAATCTAAAATAGTGACTCCGCCTAGTGGAATATATCATCCTACATATACTAATGAATACTCCAGAGATAGGCCTAGTGAGGATCCTGAAATGGGTACACATCTGGATTTTTTAAAGAGAGTATGGGAAAAAAAAGAGCTTGCAGAGAAGATTACGGGGGAATCTAAAATAGTGACTCCGCCTAGTGAAACATATCGTGCTATATTTATAGGCGAATATTCTAGAAATAGGCTTAGCGAAGTTCCTGAAAAAATAGGTACACATCTGGATCTAGTAGCATAGGTAGATTTTTATATCTTAGATATTTTTTCTTTAGTATGCAATTCAAATCTAATCCCTTTAAGATTCTAGTAAGAACGAATATGCCTAAAACAGGGATTATTGGTTATGATGATAATAGAAATGCCTATAGGATGAATGTCCATGCCCAGCCTGAAAAGGGAAAGGCCAATATAGAGATAATCAAGTTCTTTAGGAAGACGTTGAAAAAAGATGTTAAGATTATTTCTGGCAAAACTTCTAAAGAAAAGCTTGTTAGAATAGAATAGTTTATTGATACTGTACTTAGTTTTAGGTTACCCAAAGTTTTATAAATGAAAAGTTCTGGTTTAATATAAAAAGAGGGGTGTGAATGTTCACGATAGTAGCAGTAATAATATCTTATCTTTTATCTTTATCAGTACTATTTCTACCTATGCTCGTTCTGGCTAAAAAGCAGGATTCAGGTTTGCTGCCTCCGCCGCCTCCGCCGCCAAGCGCACTATCAAAAAATGAACTTGAACGTTATGAATCTGTAGAGCTTGATCTAGAGAGGAAACTTGAAAATAAACTCAGGAAGGAAGAGAAAAAACTCATGGAAGAGAGATTAAAGCTATTGAAAAAGAGAATTTTAGAGCGGGAACAGCTGAAGAGAAAGAAGGACAGGGAAGAAAAACTGAAGCAGGATATTCTTATGAGAAAGGAAGCCAAGAAGCTTCTTGATGAAAAGAGGAGTCAAGAGAAGAAACAAGAAGCGGTTGAGAGACTGAGGAGATTAGATAAACAAGAGAGCATGAGGAAAGCAGAGCAGGAAAGGAAGAGGAAAGAACTTGAGAAGCAGAGAATAGCGCAGGCATTGGCTAAAGAGAAAGAAAAAGAGTTAAGCAAAGGAAAAATAAAGAAGAAGTTACTGGGAGTTAAGCATGCTTCTCTTGATGTTTTTTCTAAGTTCGGACATGTAAGAAAAGAAGAAGAGAAGAAGGAAGAAAGGCTCTTAAAACAGATTAGGGAGAAAGAGAGATTAAAATTACTTAAAGAGAGAGAAAGAGAGAAGATAAAGCTTAAACTTGCTGAAAAATTAAGGAAAGCAGATGAGCTAAGAGAGAAAGAGCTGGAGAAAAAGAAAGGCAGGGAAGAAAAACTGAAGCAGGATATTCTTATGAAGAAGGAAGCCAAGAATCTCCTTGAGGAAAAGAAGAAACAAGAGAAAAAGAGAATTCTGGAGCAGGAACGGCTGGAGAAAAAGAAAGCAGAAGATATTAAGAAAAAAGCACCTAAGATGAAAGAAAGCCATGAGGAACTTCTAAGGGGAAAATTAAAGGAATCAAAGGACAGGGCAAAAGAGAAAAAGAGATTACATAAGAAACAAAGGAATACGCTGCTCGATATAAAAAAGCTATTAATTCCTAATTATGAATATAGGGTTGATGTCAAAAGACAAAGAAAGGAGCTCCTTGATAAATTAGGTAAGATAAGGGGGATTGAGAAGAATAGGAAAATTGGCCTTGTAATGGCAAGGGGCAGGAATGATGACAAAAAATGGCTTTTAGGGCACAGGCAAAAGGAGATTGATAAGCTGAAGAGAATAAAGGAATTGGAGAAGAAGGAAGAAGGGGATAAAAAGGAGGGGCTGGAGAAGATAAAGAAAAAGAAGGAAGAGAAGGCAGCTATGGACTTGGAAAGAAGGAAAGGAAAACAAGGCCTGAAAAAGGAGAAACATGGATTAATTCGGAAAGAGATGCAAGCCTGGGAGAAATTAAGAAGAGAAGCATTAAAGGAAAATTACAAGAGAGTTGAGATTGAGAATAGGGGAAGAGAAGGGCAGCTAAAGAAAGAGGAAGAAGAAATGGCAAAAAGGAAACTGCTGCTAGAAGAAGAAAAGAAGGGCAAGGCGGAAGAAACCGAGCTTATAGCAGATTTAAAGAGGAGTAGTTTGGCTGTTCCTGATGAAGTTTTTGCACATGAATTGCCTGAATCTATGCCTAAAGAAAAAAAGCAACTTAAATTTTTGAGAGCTATCTTTAAGGGGGGCCCTGTAGAGATAGAATTAAATCTTGAAGCTAAGGTCGACAAGGGGGAGCCAGCAGCTGTTGTTGATAAAGAAATGACTAAGATTCTTAAGATGCTTGAGGCAGAACAGCTAGGAGAAGGGAGGAGACATAAGCATGAGGGGATAATTGAGAAGAGGCTGGCTGAAAAGGAGAAGAAGGAGATTGAGGAAGAAGTGAAAGAACTTACTAATTTCATAATAAAGGATAAGATGCCTAAATCCGAGAGGAAGAAGATAAAGGCAGAGATGAATAGGTTAAAGAATGAGGCAGCTGAATTAGCTAAAAAGGTAGCTGATGAGAGGGATAAGCTGGAATCAAGTGATTTAGAAGCAGAGAAGGAGATTCAGCGTGCGATACAGGCAATTAAACATGATAAACTCACATTTAAACCAAGAGAGGTTATATTGAAGAAAGAGCATCTTATAGATAAAAGATCTCTATATGACGATGAAGAATATATTTTAAACAGGATAGCTGATGCGAGGGGGGAGATGTTAAGGTTAAACCTCAATGAAGCAAGATCGATATATATCGAGATAATGGATGCTTATATGAAGTTAAAGCCTTTGAATCAGAGAAGGGTTCATGGTGAGGTTGTAGATCTCTATAATGAGAGGAAAAAAGCAGAAAACCTTTTTATGCGTTGATTTTTTTTAATATTTTGTGGATATTATTCTTTAGATTTTCAAAGGAACCATCATTTATAATAGTGAAATCTGCTTTTTTGAGGCAGTTGTTAATGTCCTGGCCTTTTGTCAAGCCCTTATTTTCATGATCATCTATCTCCTTAAATTGTTCGAATGTTAATGGATCACCTGCCCTTTTTCTGGATTTCATTCTTTCGAATCTTAGGTTTTGCGGGGCGCCTATACCTATGACATATGCATGGGGGTATTTTTTTAATTCTTTTATCTCATCAACTGTTCTTATGCCGTCTGCTATGATGTTTCCTGATTTTGAGTTTTCTATGATCAGTTTCGAGAGTATGCCCAGGTTCTTGCTTTCTTCTTTGATTTTGTTGCCTAACCTTTGCAGGTTTTCTCTTGTCGGCTGTATGTTTTGTTTCTTTGCTTCTTCTCTTAATATGTCCGAGTAAGTATGGTGTTCGAATCCTTTATCTTTTAGAATTTTAGCTATTTCTGATTTTCCTGAAGCGATTGTTCCGGTAAGGCCTATTATCATGTGTCATAGTTGGCTGGATTGTTTTATATTTGTTTTGGTTGGAGTTTTTTATCTGTCAGTTTTTGGTATTACTTAGGGAAAGACAAAAGTCTGTTAAATTTGTTTGTCTTTCTATACCTAGTAGCTGTTATTTATTATAACTTATTTTAGTCCACTACCAGATATCCAAAATATTTAAAAAAAGAAGTGTTTTATTCGGATTTATGAAAGTCATAATCGGTTCTGATCATGGTGGATATGGTTTGAAGGAGAAATTGAAAGAGTATCTAGCTTCTAAGGGTATAGATTTAGAGGATATGGGCACTAACAGCGAAGAAAGCTGTGATTATCCGGATTATGCGGCTAAGGCTGCTAAGAAAGTGCAGGAGACAGGCAATACAGGCATATTAGTCTGCGGCACAGGCATTGGGATGAGCATGGCAGCAAATAAATTTAAAGGCATAAGGGCTGCTTTATGCTATGATGAGTATACTGCCAGAATGGCGAGAGAACATAATGATGCTAATATATTATGTTTAGGCGAAAGAACAACCAAAGATGAGGATGCTAAGAAAATAGTTGATGTTTTCTTAGCTACTGATAGCAGCAAGGAAGAAAGGCATAAGAGAAGGGTCAATAAAATTTCTGATATAGGACTAGATTCTTAAAATTCTGATGAATTTTAGATAATTTTAAATAAATATTCTTTCTTGTAATTTTTTATGCAGTTTTTAAATTATTTATTGGTTTCAATAGCAGCCTATTTAGGCATTGCAGCTGGTTATGTGCTGATGCTGGCAGCGCCTGAGGAGAAAAAGCCGGGAATGAAGTACTTTAATATGCTCAATTATTTTTTGTTTTTTCTGTCGATCATTTTTTCAATATTCTTCAGGCAAAGCATCTTTTTTATAATATTTATAATATTATTTAGTCTTTGTTTTTATCTTTTGAGGGAATATCAGATCTATATAGCGTATCTTTTATTTTCTGTTCTTTTCTATATTTTTTCTGAGTCTTATATGCATTTATTTTCTGTAATTATTTTTGCTTATGGATTATCAGCCGGGGCAGTTATCTTTGATTTGAAAGATAAGAAAGGTGCATTATTTAAGGTATTGTCTTTTGCTTATTTTATTTTAGCGGCAAATCTTCTTAAGCTAGCTCTTTGAATAAATGCCTTCCAATCCAGATATATTCTATTCCTGAATATACTGTCACTATCACTGCGATGATCATAAACTGGTTTGAGAAACTAATATTCAATAATACTGCAGTTATTGCAACAACCTGTACAACTGTTTTTACTTTTCCGGATTTTCTGGCAGGCAGTATCTGGTTTTTTGTTGCTGCTATCATCCTTACGCCTGTGACTGCAAATTCACGCGCAATGATGGTATATGCCATCCATGGCTCTATCCCTTTTCCTATCAAGAAGATTAAAGCGGATGTTACCAGCAGTTTGTCGGCTAAAGGATCAATCAACTTTCCGAAACTTGTAATCTGCCCTCTTTTTCTTGCTAGATAGCCGTCAAGTGCGTCAGATAATGCGAGGAGAATAAAGATAATTGCAGCAACTATTTCCTTGAATCGTATGCTGCTTAGCAGGAAAGCTATGAAGATTGGTATAAGCGCTATGCGGATTAATGTTATCTTATTGGGGAGGTTTATCCTTGATTTTCTCTTTCCATAGAATAACCTATGGCCTTTTATGAAGTAAACTACCAATGAGAATAATGTAATAAATAGTGTTATTCCTAACAGGATATTTATAAAGACTATATTTATTCTTTCTGTAGCAATGTACAAAATATAAAATAAGATACTAGCCATCTGAAAAAATGTGGAGATTTTACCTAATAGGTTAGGGACCAATACTTTATTCTTGTTCCGATATAGAAATAATATTGATCCCGGCACGAACATCAGATCTCTTGCTATTATGATAATGCCCAATAATGGTGGAAACCCGAATTTTATCATTAATGTGATTATTGCGAAGAATATAATTATCTTATCTGCTGCAGGATCAAGCATTTTGCCAAGCCTTGTCTGCATTTTCCATATTCTTGCTATGTGGCCGTCGAGAAAATCCGTTAAAATCGCGATGAATATAATTACGAATGCTATTCTATAATTTCCATTGAATACTTCGATCATGAAGAAAGGGGCAAGAACCATCCTTAGAATAGAGAGAGCGTTAGCCAAATTCAGGGTTGTTTTATCCTTTTTTTCCTGATTTACCATTTTTCCTTCCTTATGCCCAGGTAGAATGATATATGATTTACAATTATATGCAGGAAGAAACTTGCTATTATCGAGCTTAGGAATAATGGCCAGGTAATTATCCTGCTATAGAATGGAAGTATAAATATGTATGCTCCGAGAACGAAGTCTGCCTGATCAAAGGGTATGAATTTTTTCCCGGATTTGATGTTCAATCTTCTTTTGAAAAAACTTTTCATCAAATCTCCTGTAATAGCACCAAAGCCTAATAGAAAACCAAGGGATAAGGCACTGGAGTAATCAGTAATGCTTATAGATCTGAAAAATGAAAATCTGTAGAGAAACATCTGCAAATAAGCGAAGATGATGCCCATGATTATAGCAACAATAAAACCGCGATATGTCTTATGCTTGCCGAATATTGGCTTGCCGTCATCAAACTTTGTGTTCATATCAATCGGCTTGTTTACTTCCTGCAGAATCTTCAGCTTCTTGGCAATTACAGGAGCCATATTCGCGAAGTATGCAGGCACAATGAAATAAATGCTTTGGAGGATTAATAAAATTAAACCCATTGTTTTTTCACCTTTAACGGACTTAAAATTCTTCCGTTTATTGTTGAGATCAAGGCTGATAATAGGGCATATCTTGTTGTGCCTTGTGCTTTTGTCTGTCTTTTCTTAATAGCATCCTTTAAGTTTCCCTCTGCTAATGTATATCCTTTGCCGATATCTATCGGGATATGGGCATCGCTTGCACCTATTTCAGCGAAATCCAGTCCATCAATACTTTTTTCTGCTTTTTTATTTGCCCAGCCAATGTTTCTTGAGTTAAATGTCTCTACACCATCTATCTTTCCCACTACATTTTTTATCGGCTCTTCAAATCTTAGCCAGGGAACCCATCTGAATGGGTGTGCTATTATCAAAATGCCGTCTTGTGATTTTACGTTATCTATAACCTCAGATAGATTTCGGATTTTTATTTGTTCCTGTATATATAGGGCTAAGATATCTCCTTTATCAGTTCTAACTTCTTCTCCTATTATGACCTCAAAGCCTTTATCTTTGTTCATTCTCTTTATTTTCTGTGCTCCATTTATTATGCCATGGTCTGTTATAGCTATGCCGTTTAATCCGGCTTTTTTTGCTCTTTTTAGTATATCTTCCGGCCTGTTTATACTGCATGGAGAATAGCATGAATGTATATGTAAGTCGTATTTTTTCATTTATTTTATGTTCCATTTAATCCTTTATTAAGGTTTTGTTATGTGTATTTATAAATAAAAGCAACCTTTTTATTCAGGTAATTGTTATTCTCTAATTATGGTATTTACGATACTTGATTGCTACACAGATGAGCCTGCCGGCTTGGGTGTGCCGCCTTATCTTGGGACTTATCCTAGATATATTTATGGATACCTTAATGGACAAACTGATGAACAGGTATATTACCTGACTATAGATGATCTTAGGTTATTTAAGGTATATAATAATGAGCTCAGGAAGAAACAGAAGACTGATGTGAAAGTATATAATTTAACTAAGAATCAAAGCAATGTTGGCAGGATTTTAGCTCAGACTAATGAATTGATCATAATTCTTGGAGTGCATACTCCTGGGAAATATCTTTCTGCTTTGCCTGGAACACTGAATGAGGTAATTAAGCTAACCTCTGATTTAAAGTGCAGGAAAATACTGACCGGGCCGGCTGTTTATGGGAGCTCTGCTGAAGGGGGGCAGTTTTTTGAGAGAGCTGATTTAAGAAAATTTGATGAAATCAAAGATTTTAATTTTTCTTATAATGAAATAGCAGGATATTCTAAGTTTGGGGCTGAGATAATAAAACAGATTCCTGATCTGAGGATTATTGAGATAGAAACAAGTCATGGCTGTTCTAGAAGAAAAGGATGCAGTTTTTGTACAGAGCCTATAAAGAATAAGCTTGAGTTTAGGGCTTTGAAAGATATTATTAATGAGATAAGGCCTTTTTATGATAATGGTGCCAGAGACTTTAGATTAGGGAAGCAGAGCTGCTTTTATACATATCCTAATGCTGTTAAACTGCTTGATGAGATAAAAAAAGCGTTTCCTGATTTAAGGACATTACATATAGATAATGTCAATCCGATGGTGGTCCTTAATGAAAAGGGAAGGAAGATTACAGA
>JAGLMD010000079.1 GCA_023140175.1 Nanobdellota archaeon
GTGACATAATTATGGTTTAGAACACTACTGTCAAAAATAAAAACCTTTATAAACTATAATATTAATTTTAATATAATTATTATAAGTATTAAAATTATTAATTTTAATAATTGATGTTAAGATGGAAGAGCCTAAATTCATAGGTAAGGTAAAGCTAACGAAGCAGGGCCAGATTACTCTGCCGCAGGAAGCCAGGAATGATCTTAATATTGAGCAGGAAGCAGACCTTTATTGGTATGAGCTTGGAGATTCCCTGATTCTGGTCAGAGAACTGGTCAATCAGAAGGAATTGTTAGATAGTATTTTAAAACATAAAAAAAAGAGGAAGTAGATGTATTTCGGAAATATTCAAGGATTGTATCTTTTGTTATTCCTGATAGCTCTGATAATACTCTATCTCATAAAGGCAAAGCCAAAGGATATAACAATACCTTCTCTATTATTTTTTTCAGCTGATAAAAAGGTCAAGAAATATAATGCAATGCTCAAGAAGCTTCTTATCAGGGCTTTGTTTTTTCTGCAATTGCTTTTTATAGCCTTATTGGCATTGGCAGCAGCCAATCCGATCATTAAGATTCCTATAGATGCATATTCTTTGAATACTGTTGTTATAGTAGATGTAAGCGCCTCTATGCAGACTTTGGATGGAAGGATCAGCAGGATGGATTCTGGAAAACAGGAGCTTTTGAAATTGATAAAGGGGAAGACATCTATTGTTCTTGCAGAAAATAACCCTGTTATTATGGTAAGGAATGTTTCTTCATCGAGGGCAAAGGCATTGATCTCTAATCTTGATGCAAAGGATATTTCGACCAGGCTGGATAGTTCAATCATGCTGGCAAATGATCTTCTCGGAGGAGAAAGGGGTACTGTTGTTGTCTATTCTGATTTTATATTAGGTATGAATGATGATATTCTAGCTGCTAAGAAGATTGCTGAGGCAAATGATAAAAGGGTTGTTTTTTTGCCGACAGGAGAGAGACAGGAAAATCTAGGATTTTCTGTACTGAATATCAATAGGGGAAAAGGAGAGGTATTTGTAAAGAATTTTGGAAAAAGAGGCAAGGCGGTAGATGTAAGATTGATATCCGGCACAAATAAACAGGAGTCGAGAATACAGATAGAACCTTATTCTGTCGAGAAGGTCAGCTTTGATATAAAGAGAGGAGATACTATCCTTGAGCTTACCCAGAAGGATAGATTGACTGTTGATGATAAGATATATGTTGTGAATCCTTATGAAAGGGAGAGCAATATTCTCTTCATAACAAATCATAAGGGAGATGACCCTCTTCTGGATGCACTTGAGGCAAATCCTCAATTCAATATCCAGATTGCCAGGCCGCCGGTAATTCCTGACCTAAATCATGATGTTGTTGTTATAGGCAAAGTGGATAAAGTGCAGCTTCTTCCGAATACATTCAGGGATATAAAGAAATACAAGGATAAAGGCGGCAAGGTAATAATTGCTTCTCATGAGGGTATTGAATCATTGGATTTCCAGGATCTTATAGGCTTTAAGTTTGGTTCGTTGAATAAGAAGAAGGCTGAGATTTGTGTTGATATTGTAAATGACTTTACGGCAGAGATAAGCAATCCAAGGTGCTTTACTTCTGTTTTAAGGTACAATAGTGTTGAGGCAATCAGGAATAGTACTGTAGTTGTTGCGTCTACTAAATGGGGAAAGCCTATATTCATAATGGAAAATAACTTATTTTATTATGGTATACTTGACAGTTATTCCGGATTTCAGGAACAGATAAACTATCCTTTGTTCTGGAGCGATCTTATAAATTATATGCTTGGAAGAGAGAGCCTTGCGAATTTTAATTTTAAGACTGGGGACATCTCTTTATTTGGGGGGAATCGAACAGACAGGGTAGTTCTTGATAAAGCCGGGATATTTGATATAAATGGAAGAAGGGTTGCGGTAAATCTTCTCAATGATGCTGAGTCAGATATTTTTAGGGATTCTTCTATAATGAATAAAACAGAATTTAAGGGCGATTATGAGAAAGTAAAACTGGAAGTGAATCTTGATCAATATTTGTTATTGCTTGCAATAATATTATTTTTGTATGAACTATATTATATAAAAAGAAGAGGAGACTTATGATAAGGGGAGATTTATTCGGCAATTTATGCTATAATGTGTATTGTATAGAGAAGGCATATATAGTTTTATTAATCATACCTATATTTTTTGTTCTTTTGTTCTTTATATATAAGAATCTTATAAAGTTCAGAAATGATGCTGAGAAGAAAAGATTCAAGAAAAGAAAGAAGTGGTTAAGGTTTTTTGTTCTTATCACAAGGACTTTGGTAATCCTGATGATGCTTTTTAGCATGGCATTGCCTTTTACAACAGAGGAAACGGTCACTCATGGGGATGAGATAATAAATCTGCTAGTTGACAGCACAGATTCTATGGGTGTTTTTGATGCCGGCCTTCTTGAGGAGGTTAAAGAAAAGTTACAAGGAGATATGGCTTTAGATATGAGCCAGATATCTTCAGGGAAGAGGTCAGAGCTGGGAGAGGGCATCTTAAGAAAGATGCAGGGAAATGATAATCTGCTGCTGCTGACAGATGGAAATAATCATTTTGGTAAAAGCCTGCTGGATGTCGGCTTATATTCCAGGATTTCAGATACCCGGCTTTTTGCTGTTGATATTGAGCCGAGAGAGAATGATGCATATGTTGAGATTTTTGGTCCTGGAGAGACTATTGCAGACACACCTAATAGATTTAGGGTCAAGGTGAGTTATATTGGCGGCCAGCCTGAGTTTACTTTACAGATATATATTGATGATAAACTTGAGTTTTCAGGAAAGAATATATTTGAGAAAGAGATATTGAAAACATTTGGAGAAGGATATCATAAGATTATGGCAAAGATAATTGTTGTTGATTTTTTTGAGCAGAATAATATATTCTATAAGACAGTCAAGGCGGTTCCCAAGCCGACAATTGTTTTTGTAAGCGGCAAAAGCAGCCTTATGAAGGACGGTCTAAAGGATATATATGAGCTAAAATCTTTTTCCAGCCTTCCTAATGATTTATCCAAATATTCTGCTGTTGTCATTGATGATATCCCTTATTCATCTCTTAAATCAAGGATTGATGATCTTACAGGATTTTTATTGGATGGAAATGGGCTTGTTTTTATCGGAGGCAGGAAATCATTTGATAAGGGGGGGTATAAAGAGACCTTGATTGAGTCGATGCTGCCTGTGAAAATGGGAACAGGCAAGATAATAGAGCCTTTGAAGCATAATATTGTGATTGCTTTAGATATTTCCGGGAGTTTTGGCGATTTTTCTTTTAAATCTAGCAGCGAGCATTCAACATTGGATCTAGGCAAAGGGATGGTTGTCAAGATGATCGAAGGCTTTAGAGATGATATCAGTGTAGGATTGGTTGCTTTTACAGAACTAGGAAAAATAATAAGTGAGCCGATAGAATTGAAGGATAATAGGCCAGGGTTAATTCAAAATATCAAGACCTTATATGGTTTAAAGGGGGCAGGTACATCGATAGAACAAGGCCTGTTCATGGCAGAGCTTGCACTTGAGAAAGTGAAAGGAACAAAGAATGTAATACTCATATCTGATGGAAAAGAGCCTGGCAGAATAGGAGAGAATCCTGCAACTATAAGGAGAGTAAGAAGAATGGCTGAGAAGGGCATAAAGATATTTACTGTTGGACTGCCTTCTCTTGAGAAAGGGAGGAAATCTATTGACAAAGAGTCTATGTCCAGGATTGCTGCTTTGGGAAACGGCAATTATTTTGAGCCGACAGAGTATCAGTTCCTGAATGTATTTTTCGGCAAGCCTGAGGAAAAGGAGAAGATTTTTTCAGGAAGCTCTAATCTTGCTGTAATGGACAAAGAGCATTTCATAACAAAGGACTTAGACCTTAATGCAAGAATAACCGGGGTAAATTTTGTAATACCTAAATTAGGGGCAAGAAGCCTTATCTTTACAGGCGATGGGAACCCTGTTTTAAACAGCTGGAATTTTGGTTTGGGGAGAGTTATTACATTAGCTACTGATGATGGGGGCCAATGGGCGGGCGATTTATTGAAGAAGGAGAATTCGATGCTTATAACAAGGATAATCAATTATGCTGTTGGAAATCCTGAAAAGGATAAGGAACTTTCAATAGATGCCAAGGATAGTTATCTTGGGGAAGAGAGTGAGATATTTGTCAGGTCAGAGAAATATCCTATTTCACAAAAGCTGACTTTTACAAAGCAGGGAGAAAATATCTATAAGGCCAGCTTTACTCCAGATAAAGAAGGATTTTATCAGTTCTTTGATTCTATTGTGGCTATAAATCCTCCAAGGGAGTATTATGATCTGGGGGTAGATCCTGAACTGAAGGATATGGTTGAAATTTCTGGCGGCAGGATACTGAAGATTGATGATAATGATGTTATTGAGCAGATTAAAAGTTTGAGTGAGAGGGTAGAGATGAAAAGAAAAGACCTTAAGCTTTATCCGCTCGGTATAGCATTAGTAATATTTATAATAGAGCTGATTATAAGAAAGATGTACGAACATAAGAAATATAAAGGCTAGTTTCAGAAGAGGTGAAGTATAAAATGGGCTTTATACAAAAGAATGTGAATTTCGGATTGTTGTTTCTAATCATAGTACTGGCTGTTTCAATAGCTTCAATTGGTGTGTACTATAACCAAAACTATGCCTATCTCTCGGATGAATATCATAATAAGATTAATGCCCTGCAGAGAGTTCAGAATGATCTGTTATTCCATAAAACAAGGCTTAATCAGACAGCTACGGATTTAAAAATAAAAGAGCAGGATGAATCAGAGCTAAACAGGAGGTATACTAAGATAAGGGATGCAAAAGAGAAGCTGGATATTGATTATGATAATCTTAAGCTTGACCTTAACAAGAAGAATGTAGATCTCCTGGCAAAAACAAATGATTTAATTTCTGCAAGATCAGAGATAGCTTCACAGAAGATATCGATAGTTGAGCTTAATGATGATATAAGCCAATATGAAACAAGGATCAGCAGCTATAAGAGCAAGCTAAGCGATGTCTGCAGTGCCTGCGGGGCTGTATGTGATGAGAACCCTTATTGTGATTGATAATGAAAAGGATAAAGAATGCATTAAAGGAGATTGATGTTTCACTTAAAAACATTGATATGTTTTTAATATTCATAAAGGCACTTGTATTGCTTATGGTATCGTTCCTGCTCTTATTCATTATCGGGGTGAAATCATATTATGCTTTTGTGCCAGCTATTATATATTTTGTTTCTTCTGTCTTTGTAGAAGCGAGGATTGACCATATCAGAAGGGTGGAGAATAAATACAGCAAATTGAATGAGAAACTGATAACTGCAAGGGATTACCAGGATGAAGATAACCTGGTGTTAGATGAACTTGAGCATGACATTGTAAGGGATCTCCATGAGGTGAAACTTTCGTCATTTCTCTCTTACTCGAAGATATTCGTTATGATATTCCTGCTTATAATCTCAGTTATTTCTTCGTTATTCATAGCAAGCAAGGATATAAGGTTAGTTGACCTTGATATAATTCTCCAGGATGCTATGAGAAGGCTGGCTATTGAGGAGGAAGAAGCTCAGAAAGAGCTTGATTTTAATCAAGGAGAGGCAGCTATAATGGAGGTAGGGGATGAACGGATTGAGGTTGAGATCAATCCTGTAGGGATAGATTTTGATTTTAATGATGTCACAGAGACAGGAGAATATGAATTTAGTACTGCTTTTCCCCGGGATGTATTTATCTCAAGCGGGGCTGCTTATGAGAGTGAGTTTACAGAGGAGCAGCAAGCTCTTATAAAAAGATATTTTGATAAAAAGAAAGGGTGATTATGATGGAGAAAGGAATGGATAAGTTATG
Source organism: Nanobdellota archaeon (assembly GCA_023140175.1). Taxonomy (GTDB): domain Archaea; phylum Nanobdellota; class Nanobdellia; order Woesearchaeales; family WJIZ01; genus WJIZ01. The sequence goes on from JAGLMD010000079.1 coordinate 5,904, forward strand.
TTATTTTTTAACTGCTAGAAATGAGGTTGTTCGAAAATGAAATTACAAAAATCAAAGATTTTTGAACTTCATTTTATATTTGATGATAGAAGTGAAGTAATATTTAATGCAAGAAGGGGGATGATATAAAATGAAGCAATATAAATTAAAAATTTATAAGCTTCATTTTGCCAACGGGAGGTTGTCAAAATGAAATTACAAAAATCAAAGATTTTTGAACTTCATTTTATATTTGATGATAGAAGTGGAATAATATTTAATGTAAGGGGGGAATGATATAAAATGAAGGATTACAAACATGCTTTTGACAGCTTATTTAAGGAAATAAATAAGGTTGTTGTGGGACAGGATGAGGTGCTGAAGCAGATTCTTATCTGTATACTCTGCGATTCGAATGCTCTTCTGGAGGGTTTTCCGGGATTAGCGAAAACTTTAGCTGTGAAGACATTGTCACAGCTGATGGATCTTAAATTCAGCAGAATACAGAGCACTCCTGATCTTATGCCATCTGATATTACTGGTACATATATAATCGAGGAAAAGGGCGGTAAAAGAGAATTTAAGTTCCAGGAAGGCCCGGTTTTTTCGAATATTGTGCTAACAGATGAGATCAATAGGGCAACTCCTAAGACACAGTCAGCCTTATTGGAGGCTATGCAGGAGAAACAGGTTAGTGCAGGCAACACAACTTTTGATCTTGACAGGCCTTTTTTTGTGCTGGCTACACAGAACCCGATAGAGCAAGAGGGAACTT
>JAGLMD010000008.1 GCA_023140175.1 Nanobdellota archaeon
ATAGCTCCGGTAGGACTGGCTACAATCCTTGGATCCATCACTGCGATAATAGCTGCAGGTGGGATAGGTTCTGTTATAGGTGAATATATCGGAGGGAAGACATATGAGAAAGGCGGTGTATCTGAAGATGTTGCCAGATGGATAACTGAACATCCGAAGATACAGGCAGGGATAGAAGCTTATGCAGGAATACCTGATTATGTTTATAATATGTTTAGGGGTATGCTCTCAGGAGATAAAGAAGATAATCGCAGGGATCAATTATTGACTCCTCAAGAAGATCTAGTTGGGTGATATCATGCCATTGATGAAAATAGAAAATTGGACTGGGACTGTAGATACTTTTACCTGGATCTATAATCCAATAACATTCAATACAGAGTTTGTCAGTAATCATACAGTAACAACTATTGCATATCAGAATCATCATATAATTGTAAGTGGAGGAGGAATAGAACCGAGATCACTTGTATTGAATGGTCATTATTCAGGCGCATCCAAATGGACTAATTATAGATTGATGGCAAAACATTTCCAGGAGACTACAAAAATAAAAAAATTATATTTTGAATCAGATAAATTCTATCTTGGTATTGGAAAACAATGTAATAAGACTAATACTGGTGGCCGGACTAATTTCATTGATTATATTGCTACCTTTGATACATTGATAGGTATATTGCTTGATAATACAGAAAAGACATCCGGAACTAATGCAGGTAATGTAACAACATATATAACAGAAATCAGTGGTACTGTCACAAATGGAGCTGTAGATATAACTATTACTGATGGAACAAATTCTATTAAGATACCTGCTTCAGCATTGACAACAGGCCATACATTCAAATATGAATTAGTTAAGATGGTTGATAGTGGTTCTGGCATTTTTGTATCAGAATATGCTTATGTAGAACTGAATGGTATTCAGACAAACAAAGTTGAGACTACTGCAGGATTTGGAATATTGAAACTTGCCCCTGCAACAAATGTTACAACTATTGTTACAACAAATATTACATCACCTGTAAAGAAATTCAGGGATGGATGGTGTGAATAATGGGTTCTTATATCATCAATGTTGAAACTCCATCAGGGGTGACTGGTTCAGTAGTTGCAGATATTGGCTATAATTATACAGAATTTTTAAACGAGATAAATGAAGCCATACTTAAATTTTCAGGTACTGGTTCAGTAAAAAGATCATTATTAGTCATTGGTTCCAAAGTTGAGATAAAACGGAATGGAACTAGAGAATTCTATGGCCAGATAGAATCTATTGATATACTTGATTCAGGTGGTATTGTAGCTTATGTATCAGGATTTGAGATTTGGCTTGCAAAAGAGAACGGATCTTATGCAAGTTCGCCATACATTAATGTTGCATCAGCTACAATCAATAGTGATATTATCGGAGAAAGTTCATATTTTACTGCAGGTACTATTGATGCCGGGACAAACATTGATTTCCGAGTAAATAAAGGTGAAAGTCTTTGGAATGGTATATCCAACCTCAAACGTAAGACTACTCAAGATATAGGTATAGATTATGTGAATCTAGAGGTTGATATATTGGATCATAAAGGATCTTCAACATCAGTTGCAACTTTCAATGATGGAATAAATATAAGAAATGTCCGGGTAACTGAAACATATCCCAAAGGGAATAAGGTAAGAGTCTATGGTAAGGGTGACGGTAATCTACAGATAACTGCCACAGCAGAAGATGCGACTAGCATATCTACTTATGGTCCTATAACTAGAGATATAACTGATAAGTCACTTATCAGTACCTCTGAAGCACAGAGACTTGCCAATGCTGAAAGAGATATCACAAAAGATCCAACAAAGATATATGATTTTGAAGTTATAAACCCTAACCAGAGTTTAGTTTCCGGTGATGTGATAACATTAAATTCAACTGATAAAGATCTAAGTAATGAAGAAGTCCGTATTGTAGCTATAATTCGAGGAATGCGCGGTAAATCTGAATTCTTGCAGCTTCAAGTAACAAATTTATCATATAGTCAATTATTGAAACGAAAAAGTAAAGTCTTAGCAAAGATTGAGAAAGATAACAGAGATCTCAATACATATATGGATGGCACTGGAAATGTCTTGACTTGGAGTAGAGGTATAAATGCAAAATCTGGCACACCTCAAAAAATGTCTTTCTATATCCCATCAGGTTTCATAACTGATGAAGCAGGAAATCTCAGAGTAAAATCTATGACACTTGATTATGATATTGATCCATATAGGCGTGGTGTGGCATCAGCTTCTGAGAGCGATAGTAATCCTGCGCTTGATGGTGCAACAGCCGCAGCAAGCCATGTACATAATCCCGCTGATGCAGGACATCAGCATTCAGATCCATTACAGACTTCATCAAGTTATACTGGGATGACAGATCAAGGCGCAGATCTTTTCTCAGGTACTACACTCAATATTGGGTGGAACAATAATCAGTTGAGTCAATCTGTCAGTGGTACTCTTGATTTTATCTATGTTCGAGTAATATTACAGACTGATTTTAATAATTCTGATTTTAATGCGGGTATAAGGATACATGTAGCTGGGAATTATTATATCAATCGTATACATATGCATGCTGATACTGGTATAAGTATACGAGTAATAAGAGAAACATTTATATTCCCTATATTTTCATCAATCTCAAGCACAGTATATGTAGATATATATTCAAGTGTCAATAGTTCATATACTGGTTGGTTGCAGGTATATTCTGCAAATATAACTCATACACATACAATATCTCAACATAATGTAGACAGTGGCACTTCAAGTATCTCAAGTTCAAACCAGAGTCCAAGCGTGACAGGAAATACAGTAGCTCATAACCATAGCGTGTCGGTCGGGGATGGCATATCTGATGGGGGGAGTGTCAATGCTTCAGAAGTTGATATATATCTTGATTTCTGGAATACAGGTACTTCGACATGGGACAACAAACATAGTATATTAAATACTGGTAAGACACTTGATACTGATGTAGATATAACGGATAGTGGTACATATCCTGATGCGGCAGGATATTGGAGAATAAGAATAGATCCTGATAATGCAAGTCCGGATTATGTTCAAGGGATTGTAAAACTTCATCATAGTATGGATAATTGATAAGGTGATAATATGAAAACATTCAAGATAAGGAAAATTGACAAGGAATTTTCAAGAATATCTATTGAGATAGAATTTCTTGAAGATGGTGAACGAAGAAAATTTGGATATCCAATGGGAGAAGGGTGGGAAAACAAGATAGATGGTGTCCCAAAATTCATAAAAGATATAAAGAGAATAATATCTGAAGAGGAAGATTCTGAAAAAACTGAAATAAATATAAATGATTTGAAGACGTTTGAAGGAGATATATTTAAATCTGATATTTCAAAAGAAAAAATCCTAAAAAAAATAGATTCTAATCAATCTAGAAAATAATGATGCTTGGTAGATACTTATGTTTGAAGGAATATGGACTATTGTTGAAATGCGCGGGCCGAGTATAGTCTCATTATTAGGTATCTTTTTTTTATCCTATCTTTATTTCAGTCAAAATAAAAATATTAAAAAATTAAATGATGAACTTGAGTCTGCAAAAGAATCTATATATAATAAATTCGGCAAGATACTTGAAAATACTAGTAATAATATGACTATGATAAAAACTGATGTTGGAAAACAGACTGAATCAATAAAAGGAATTTGTAAGACGCTTGATAATGTACAAAAAGATATACGACAGATGCGAGAATTAAAATAATGGAGGTGATATCATGAGTAATTTAGATAAGATCCTAGAAAGTTATGAATTAAAGAGATTTATAAAAATATTTATAACAATCGTATTTACTGGATTTATAGCTTTATATGGTGATGATCCACGATACATATTATTTGCGCCATTCATAGATAGAATCCGGGCATATCTATTCAGAAGACTTAATATTGATTAAATTTATATACTTTAACACTTAATCAATAGATGTAGGTTTATTTCTGGCTGCATGGTATGCTACCTCGTATCATGCAGTCGTATTCCCCCACTAAATGCTTATTGATAGGAGTATCAAGTCTTATAGAAATAATTTATGGTATTGAGACACCCCTCAGTTTCTTCAGAAAAGATTGATATTTTGTATTCCTGCAATCTTCCTGATGCGTGCCATGTCTTTAGAATTACCAGTATTTATGGCATTTGTATACATTGTCTGGAGTTGTCTTTTATCCATTTCAGTCCACCTTTTGAGTGTATGAGATATTCTTTATTTATAAGTAGTATATAAAACTATCTAAAAGTTATTAATTGAAAAACTTACTGCTATCGAAATAAAGTTATTAATCGTTATTAATTAATAACCTTATGTATGTATCTGGCTCAGCTACACAAGTTAAACAGTACCAAGCCCTTCAAAAAATTAAAAAGAAAGAAAGCCCAAAAGAAAGAAAAAAATTAATAAAGATAAATTATTAATCTATATAATGCAAAAAATTATAAAAAGATTTATATATTCTTTTCAACAACCAATATTATAATTAGATTTATTTCTATTGTTTAGTTATTATTAATTAGTGACAATTTTTTGTGACCAAGTCTTTTGTAAGGATATATATTATTAATTAATAACTATTAATATTATTAACTTTTTTGCTGATATCGTTTTTTTTGATAAAGTTATTAACTTTTTGATATTGACCCCAAAAAGGATAGAAACATTTATATATATATATAATAATAATTAGAATTATAATAATAAATAGGTGATAATATGATAAAAAAAGTAGTATGTAAAAAATGTAGATATGAATGGAAAACTAAATCAAAAATGATATTCGTATCCTGTCCTTGTTGTAATAATAAAGTAAGACTGAAGGATATCCGGAAAAACAGATAAATTATGATATGTGGATGAATATGGCACAAAAAGATAAAGAGGTAATATCTTTCAACATTGATTCTGATGCTGTTGAGAAGCTGAAACAGATAGTGCCAAAGAACAAATTATCCAAAAGAATCAATCAGCTAATCCTTGATAATATTGAGCTTCATTCAGATTTAATTCTTGAATCAGATTATATCATGCACCTTAAAAAAAAGCTGGGTATTATGAGTATAGAACTTAAAGAAAAGACTAAACTATATAGAAAATTAGATGTAGAACTTCCAGTCCTTAAAGAAGATATAAATCATGTTCTCTCACAGATTGAAAAACAAAGAGATATAGAAAATAAAAATAAAATAGAGAGTGATAAATAAATGCAAATGTCAGAAGAGATGGAAATGGTTGTTGCAAGAGGTATAATTAATAATGGTAGAGTTACTCCTGCAATAATAAAAAGTATATATTCTGCAGCTATAAGTGGTGAACGATGTGCAAGTATATTACGTAAGATAGAGACTCTTGGTTATATAAGATCTACCAAATATTTTGGTATATTCATGGTTAGAGTAAAAGAGATCAAGATAGGATCTAAAAAAAAGCTTGTATGGGCAGTCCCTCAGGAAATAATTGATATGTCAAATAATCTTCAAGATATACAGAGTACTGCAAAAGATGAAGATGATTTATTAAAAAAGTATAAAAAAACAAATGGTGATACAGATATTTCCATGTAAAGAATTAATTGAATCTGGAAAATGCGCCGGAGATTGTTGCGGAATAGTACCTATAAACAGATTAATATTCAAATTGAATAAACGAAATTATCAAGTCAAGATAAAAACGCTTATCAGAGATAATAGAACTACAATATATCCAATTACTGAAGATGGGAAATGTATATTCCTGAATAGATCTACATATCAATGTAGCATCTATGACAAACGACCTTTAATCTGTCGGCATTATGGAACTATAAAAGGTCTTGAATGTCCTTATATCAGATTTGATGAAACAAAACGTAATGAACAAGAGATAAAAGCTACTCAGGATATGATTGATAATTCAGTTGATAAAAATATTGATCTTATGAAGAAATCATGTTTAAAATGCAGGTGAAAATATATGGGGAATGAAATAAATAGAATTATATCTGAATTTATTGGTATTGCTTTAGTTATCTTTATCTTGGCAGTAACTTTTGCATGTGGTTATCAATATGCATTATATACATCAATAGATTTACCTATCGAAAAAGAAATAAACTATGATAAGGATATTATAGAAAATTCTATAGTTTATAATATTGCAAAAAATCTTCTTTCTGAGAGTAGATATATTGTAACAGATTGGGATTGTTCAAACCAGACAAGTGAGATTGTCAGAAGGTCGCGTATTCAAGGATATAATGCAGACTATATGGATGTCATGATGAAAGTCAACAATACTTATTTTTGTCATACAATAGTCAATTATACGGGCTATATCGAGGCAACAAGCGGAACACATATAGATCCAAAGGATATCGGACCAGGAAGAAAATATATAATCAATACAAACGATAATACTACCTGTAAAAATGAGGATGATAGTCTTAGAGTTGATTGATCATGGATACAATATTATTAGGGGGGATAATCTGTTTTATTTTTGGTTTATTAGTTTTTTCATGGTATTTCTTCAATTATGATCAGATTGAAGAAGAACACCGCAAAAATGACTATAAATCATAGAATATCATCAAAATATAGTTAATTAATAGAAAGATATATAAACTCTTACATATATATATGTATTATAAGGAAATAAGCGATTTCCTTTTGAACGAATGAATGAGGTAATAAGAATGAATGAAAACGAAAAGAAACAACTTGAAAAGATAAAAGAACAAGCAGATATAATATTGAAAAAAGAAGAATCCGAAAAATCATATTATGAATATAACCTCTGGGAAAGAAACGGAAAGAAAATAGCATATTTCAATGGTTTTGAATCCGGACATGGGATGGATGGGTGCAAAATTAAAGAACTAAGAAGGACCGGATTCTATGTTGATATGGTTGAAGGAAAGATAGTAGCTGAAGGATTATATGCAAAACTTTTTGAGATAAGAAACATAGAGGTTGTTTTGAATGGACAATGAAAAGATGAAAACTTGCAAAAAATGTAATGGTCTGATGACTACAGATGATTATCACTGCAATCCTCTATGTGAGTTTTGTCTTGATGCAAAAAAAGGATTTTTTGATTGAAAATTGAGTGAGGAAGATTTGAATGAATAAACGAAGATACAGGAAAATAATGAATAACCGCATAATGATTGATACAAAGAAAAAAACACTACTCAAGCCATTACGATATTATATTGCAGGATTGCGTATGAGATACCCAACTAAACAAGGATATCTTGTTATTGATAAATAAGGGGATTTGAATGAATGAAACTGAACTGACTGAATATATACGATGCATGCTCTCTGAAGATATACAAAATCTAGTCACAAGAGAAATTATGGTAACTAGCATAATTAATATTGATAAAACTCTTGATAATGATACAATCCACAAGATCATAGTTGGTAAACTTTATGATTTTTTCAAGAATAAAAAGATTGTAATTGCGATTAGTATAAAGATAACTAAAAGACTCAAAGAGGTAGATACAAATTAGAATTTCATTATCATCTGAAGATCTTGAAACTTTACAATCTGGTGAAATGGTCACTCTATATCGAGATGGCCAGGAAATAGAATTATATCTAGGTGATTGATTATGAAATTTGAAGACGCTGAAAAAGAACATGACAAAGGCAAGGATGTATATTTGAAATATGATCCTGATTGGTTTTGGTTAGGTAGTGATGTATTCATGTGCTTGACAAATAAATCAAGAAACAGAACTAAATGTATTACAGACAGTGATCGTAGATCCACCGACTGGGCTGTCGTGGAGGAGAAGAAAGTGTTTAATTTAAGTGATACTGTTAAAGATATGAAGGGATTAGAGGCATATTATGAATATGACATCCAACAGTTCATCACCGAGATAAAAAAGATTGTTGCTGATAGACATTGCAAAGACAAAATAATATCTGAAACATTAAATAAAATAGATGAATGTGCAGGAGAGCGGTTTAAATGAGTTTATGGAATAGAGTAGTTGGAAATAAATCTGAATGTAATCACCTATGTGAAGAAATGCCTGATAAAATAATAAAACTCAAGGGTTACTATATAATAAAAAATACAGTAAGTGGTAAATTTGACACAATCAAAATCAGTAAAAAGGTTTGTATATTATGCAATAAACAGTTTTACGAGTATAGTAAGTTAGTTGATAATCTAAGATTTTTTTTAGGTAATAACCAATATTATTATAGGGGATCAGAAAATTGTCCAATAAAAATTTTAGATGAGACCAAACAAGAAATTGACCTTAATAAATTTATAAGTGATAACCTATGACAATCTTTGATGCAGTCGAACCACAGGACATCCTCGTGCCAGAGGTTGCATATAGATGTGGGTTCATAGATCATAAGGGATATATAAAATATAAGGAAATTGAGAGCTGGAAAATAATTGATGGGCGAGTACAATGAATGAAGAAATAACAATTGATGGGATAAAATATCGTCAAGTAAACTCTGATGAAGATACAAATAAAGATAGTGATGGAAACATAGAATGTAATAATTCCACATGGTGTGATAATTCCAAGGGGTGTGATAATTCCAAGGGGTGTAATAATTCCACATGGTGTAATAATTCCACATGGTGTGATAATTCCAAGGGGTGTGATAATTCCACGGGGTGTAATAATTCCACAGGGTGTGATAATTCCAAGGGGTGTGATAATTCCAAGGGGTGTGATAATTCCAAGGGGTGTGATAATTGTGCCTATTGTCTATATTGTGAGAGTCTTGTATTGGAAAAATATATGGTTTTCAACAAACAGGTTTCAAAAGAAGAATACAAAAATATAAAAAATAAAATACAAAACAATCTACATTATTGGGTTCTACCAATAAACTTATCAAAAAATGATATTGCTTGGCTAAAAAAGAATATCAAACAGTTTGATCAGAAAGTTTTGAATAGTATAATTGAAAATAGTATTTTGCCAGATAAACCAAAAGACTATACTAATCTTTGAGGGTGTGCGAGATGAGTGAAAATAAATCAGAATCGGATAAATTGATATTACTTAGAGCATCAAGTCTTGATAGTATTCAAGATGATGTTGTTGAAAATCCAAAAGAATTAGGAAACACTTTCAATGCTGGTGCAATGTGTGTTTTGGGTTTAATCAGAAGACATGGAATATTGACTGAATTGCCAAAAGGTGTTAAATGATGGAAATGGAAAAAGTTAGATTAGAACAGGCAGATGCACAATTCATAGGATTTTTTCATGCTAAGACAGGATTCAATATACTTGATCTTGTTGAAAGCATGGGCTTGACCGAAGAAGAATGGCTTATAATCAAAAAAGATTATACAAGTATCCCCGAAAAAGAATCTAAAGAGATAGATGAATATTTTGATAATATTGGTGGTGTGAGATGAGTGAAGAAACTATTAAAACTGGAAATATTAAATTATCTGTGTTTAATACTTTTCCATATATAGAATTAAGAAAAATATGTGATCAAATCTGTGAATTAGGTTATGATTCTAATTTTGTAGATAATGGTAATATCGTGTTTCAAAAAAAAGAGGATAACCAACAATTTCCTTCAGAAACAAAAAAGATAATCTCTAAACTTGAAGACTTGTTGAGTGTAGCTGATGAAGGTGATTGGGGTTGTAGATTAGAAGAATTAATTAAGGAGTTGAAAAAACAATGACTGACCGCATTTTCAAGGTGGGCGATGTGATATCTATGGCTGAAATTGAATTATTGAGTAGCAAGTATCTCTTACGAGCAATAACAAACGATCATAGTTTAGGCGATTGTCTCAAACCAATCAAACTCAAGATAGTCGCGTTGCCAGAGGTTGATTGAAGATGAACTGTAAAAGATGTAAACGAAATTATTATGATGGTTCATGTGAACCTAATCTGTGTGATGAGTGTTATGATATAGTTGCAGATGAAAAAGAAGAATTAAAACAGATGAATGTAGTAAAAAGAGGTGGATTGAAATAGACAATATTGATAAAATAAAACAAGAGATAAATATGTTATCTAATATTTTGGATGATGTACAATGTCTCATAGCTCAGAAAAGAGATTCACTAAATTTATTACAAAGAAAGAGGTAGCTGATTGATGTGTAATAAACTAAAACCTATAACCCCTACCCCCGTATTGAATATAGCTGATGTGAGCAAGTTTGTTGATAACCTCGAAAGACAATCAGAACGGAAAGATGTTAAGGAAGCTTGGGATAGGTGCAGGAAAAAGTGTAATAAATATAATAATTAAATATTGAATGTCGGTGAGGGCGGAATGGAAAGCCGCTAAACCTACAGACACATAAACGATGACAATACCTTACGACCTCGAAAGAGCGATGGGGAAGGAGTTGACTTGGGAAGTGTCCTAAAGCAAGTTCGAATCTTGCCACTGACAATCATAGTGGGTTAGGACAATGGGAGTTCACTGAACGCAGTTTAGTTATGGGGGTTCGAATCCCCTGCCTGCTATAAATAATCATAAGAGATGATGAATATGACACAAGAAAGGTTAGCTATTCAAAAAGTCAAGTATAGTTATGGTAAATATAACAAATTTGACGACAAGGAACAATGGATAAGAATAACTGAGGGTTGTCCTCATAATTGTCCTTATTGTTATGAACCTAAAAAAATCAAAATATTTAACTGTCCGGATATTGTTCGTAATGAAGTTAAAATCATGGACATGAATATTTTGTGTAAACCTGAATCATTAGACATAATTAAAAAGTTAGGCAATATAAAAGTAAATAATAAAGTTGTATATTATGAATTAATCTGTGGTATAGATTATAGATTTTTAACTTTAGACATTGCTATTGCTTTAAAACAAAGTAGGTTTAGAAAACTTAGACTTGCTTGGGATTGGTTTTATAAAGATCAAGTTAAAATTAAAGATTCATTATGTTTATTATTTAAAGCAGGTTATAGTCCAAAAGACATTATGATCTTTATGATTTGTAATTGGAAAATACCTTATGATGAATGTTGTAAAAAGTTAGACTTATGTAAAATTTGGAATGTTCAAGTTGCAGACTGTTACTTTGACAACCAACTTGCACCTAATATAATCCCTGAGTTTTGGACTGCTATTGAGATCAAAAAGTTCAGGTCAAAGTGTAGGAAACATAATCAGTTAGTTAATTTTGGTATTGACCCAGAATTATCAAAATAATCATAATTCCATCCGTCAAAGGACACATAGTAATCCTTAGATTATTATGTAAAAGCGACTGGGCTTCCGCAAGATATGTGAAATAGTGTAAGAGGTTGAAAACCCTGTGAGACATATCTCAATCCCTGTCGCTGTCCGGCGGAAGATGGCAATATTGATAGAAAATAAGAAGTGATTAAATGGGTACGAATTATTACACCAAGACTGATGAAGGGGAAGAATTACATATCGGCAAGTCAAGTTTCGGCTGGACATTCAGCTTCCATGCAACAGACGAAATTAGAAGCTATGAACACTGGCTGAAATATCTGAAAGACAGAAAGATATACGATGAATACGGCAAGGACATATCTCTGAAGGATTTCAATAAGCTTGTGGAAGCGAAGAAAAGCAATAAACTAAATCATGCACTGGAGTGTATGGATGGAAGCTTCAGAGATGAGAACGACAACAGTATGACTCCATGTGACTTCAGTTGAAAGATGAGTGATTAAATATGAAAACAAAAGTACCATTCCATATAAAATATGGTAGTTGGCAACAATTACAGAAAAAGAAGAGGATTGATTAAAATAGATAATATACATGATGAGAGTATAACTGTGAGTAAAGGAATGTTGAAATATGGTGGGAGTTTCATAAGATCTATTGGTGAATCGCTTAATCATGCAGATGATAATAACAAACAAAAAATAAAAGATACCTGGCCTGAAGAATGGAATAAATATCCTGAATTAGGTCTGTGTATAGAATTTGAGGATAGAGAGTGATAACGATGAGATGCCCAGACTGTGGATCAGAAAGACTTGAAGTTGATGAGACTCATAAAGTAGATGATCATGTCCGTAGATATAGACTATGCAAAGATTGTGGGTTTCGTTTCCGGACTGAAGAAAAAGTATGGATCAGATATCCAAAAAGAGGTAGTTAAATATGAATGAACAACTAGATCTAATTGATAAATTAATAATGGATCAGATAAAAAAATCTGATAAAGGATTGAATACATATGAGCTTGGTAAAATCATAAATCTCTCATGGAGTACTACAAATATACACTGTTTTCGTTTGCAAGCCATGAATAAACTCACAAATAAATTGCATAGTAATCTAACTCAACGCAGAAAACGTGTATGGCGTATAAAAAAGTGATTAATTATGGGAACAGCATTAATAACTATTGAGACATGTAATGATGGGCAAGGAACAAACATAAAATATATCCCAAAAAATATAAACCAATATACTGTTGTAGGTGTACTTAGATCACTAATAAAAAATATCGAAGAACAAAATGATTCATCTTCATTAAAAATGATGAAATAATACATAACACCATAACATATATATATGTATATAACCAAGTAATTATACAAACAAATTATGTTAAATACATAATAGGTTTTAGAGGTAGATTAATTATGTATGAAAATAATATAGGAACGCTTAAAATCGTTGCAAGTACAGGGGGATTAAAACTATTCGGTTCTGATAAATGGATAAATCCTGCACAGAAAGTGACTGAAGATGGGATGAAACATCTTGAATCATTGAAATCAAAAAAAGTACTTATCAAATTAAATGATAATGGGAAATATGTCAACATAGATATATGTACTGATCATGATACAAAGTCCACACAAAACTCCGCACCAAGACCTATGAGCCCACCAGATACTCAGACAAGTATCATAAGACAATCATGTCTAAAGGTTGCAGGAGAAGTTATGAAAACTAGATTAAAACAAGTAGACGATACTACTGAACAATTATCTATGCTTACTATTGATATGGCTGAACGCTTTGAATCTTGGGTGACAAGATGTAGCTGATTGATATGGAATTGATAACCTGTAATCGTTGTGGGATAGTTTTTGATTTAGATACAATTAATAAGGATCCTAAATATTATAAATTACATCAAGAGTTAGCAATTGATGATGAGATTATAATTGATATTTCCTCTTATGATGGACGAGTTAAGGAATTTAAATGTCCTGTATGTAGACATAATATAAACTGTGATTGATATGGTACTCGGATTAAATCTATCTAAAAAAGATAAGGATAATGAACTCAAAAAGATAATTCAAGAACTCATACTTAAGAATGATAAATTATCTGTAGATATGAATTTTAAAATTGAAGATATATTGCCATCTATTGAAACTTTAGACCAAGATAAACTATATATCATTATTTTGAATGAACAGAAAGATAGAGAATCATTTACAAGATTTTATAGTAGATTAAGATTAACATTAAAATGGACTGCACCAACTATATTGGTATCTTCAAGACCTTTACAGGAATTATCTGAAAAAGAACTTGAATCATTACTTGAAAAGATAAGATCTAATAAGAAGTGATTGGATGAAAAGTTATGCAATTTATCGGTTTATCATCAAACCTGTAGGTATGAGCTTATTGTTGAATATAGATAATAATATGGTCAAAGAACTTGCATCTATAACTGGTATGACCTCAGGACATATAAATATAATACTTCTTGAGATGGAAAAAGAAAAATTAATCGAAAGATCCTATAAGAAAAGACATATAGGTAATAATGTAAGACCTTATGTATATACCTATGATCGTACTGAAAAAGGAAACGAATTATGTAAACATTTACGAGAGATAAAAAAGATAATTGAACGTGATTAAATGAAACGATTAAAACGCGCATGGTTCAAAAATAGGACGAATATATCTGTAACAAAAGATACACGATCAAGATTGAAAAAATATAGCAATAATAAGGAATCATTTGATGGAACAATAAACAGGTTACTCAGTGGCAGAACTGAGAAAGAACGGAAATATAATCCAATATTGAAACAATTATCTGAGGATAAGGATCTTATACAAAAGATACATGATAATTCATTAAAATTAAGACATCTATGTCCGGCAATAACAGATAATACTTGTTATACAACTGCAATCTATGTATGTCTTAGGAAATCCGGCCAAGAGATTTCAATGCGAGAAGTAGAAGAACTTATGGGTGTATGTTGCGGTACTATAACAAGATATTATCAAAGATTGATAAAAGATTAAGGTGATATATATGGAATTTCAAATAACGAAAATAACAAAGACTGATGTTGAATCTGATGATGTTAATAAAGATTCAACAAGATTTAAGATACAGATGATATCAAAATCAAAAAATGATAATCCTATGACAATAAATATTGTTGAGGATCTTATTGATGATAATCAACCAAATTATAGTTCATTTTCAATCGGTGATCTATGGAGTCTTGAACTCAAATCAAAACAGAGCAAGTTAAGTTAATGGTGATAACTATGGATAAGATTGTAACTGAAGACGATTTTAAAAAAACAATAAAGTTTGAATGGCTTGCACGCACTGATAGTTCACAAAAATTCATGCTTAAGAGTTATCTAAACATATTATTGGCAGGTGGTAAGATAACAAAACTTTGTAGGGCTTATATTGTAGATAGAATAGATAAATCATCAATAAATCCTGCATTCTTCAGCGAACCAAATCAACGGCTTAAGAATGAAGAGGATATAATCCCTGAAGTAAAGGATGGAATCTCTGCATTGATAAGTCAATTCATAGATATGTTGAGAAAAAGAGAATGGACGACAGAAACTTCACAGATAGAAGAATTTGATGAGAATAATAATATAATAGATTATCAGTCGGTTGATGAAACTAAAACTGTGATTGTTTCAAAAAGAGTAACAACGACAATAAAAACAGAATATTTTATAGATGATTCATTAACAATTGAAGAATTAAAATTAAAGTGATACCTATGACTGAAAAACAACAGAATATGAAAGAAGAATTAATAAAGCGCGACATTGTCGTAAATGATGACGGTTCAGTAATACTGACAGATCATCTTAAATATACAGTTAATATGAATGCCAGGGATTTCCTAACCTTTACCAGAAATCAGACAGATGCAATATCCAAAATAAATGATCAATTGACTGAAGAAAGACGAAAATTCTTACTTAAAGAAAAGACAAAGATAGAAAAACAGATAGAAGATATAAAGCCATATATCGAAGATTCAGAAAAGAAGGCCCTGGAACATAACAAAAAAATAGAACTTGAAAACAAGACTAAAGCAATAGAACATATATTATCAAAGAAACATGCAGATAGAAACCTGAATTTCCTAAATGGTGTACTCCAAAACCTTAAAGATGGGGAATATCTGAAAATCATAAACGGATTGTCAAAAGAGTCATATAAGATAGAATTACAATCATTTATGCAACAATTAAGGAAAAAAAGGGCTATGAAGAAGTGATCTCATGACCTGTCCAAAAGATGCAAATTATACTCCAGGAATAATTATGTGTAGAGAACCAAGTGAATGCCTTTGCTATGTATGTACTCGCAAGAAAGGACACAAAGGTAAACATCATGCACATGGTGATTCTGGACATTGTTGCGCTGTTTGGTGATGATATGACAAAAATAGAAACAAAGACATTCAATAATGACAATATCCCCATAAAGAGAATTATAAAAAGATATTGTCCTTACTGTAAGAATTTTTATTATACAGATATATGTAAATGTAAACAAAAGTGATTGATATGGAAATTGATAAAGAATTTAATAAAGGATATATTTTGATGTTATTATCAAGAATAAAACGAGAAGGTATGCAAGGACTCATTAATTTTATTGAAAAAGAAACGGATTATTTTGATGCTCCTGCAAGCACAAGATATCATTTATCTTGTCCTGGAGGATTAGCACAACACCATCGTAATGTATATGATTTTTTCAAGGATAGATGTAAAGAATTCAATCTTGGACTTAGCAAAGATTCTATAATAATTGTTAGTCTATTACATGATATATGCAAATGTGGATTATATCAAAAAACAAATTATTCATATAAATGTGATAATATCATAAAGAATCAAGGCCATGCAAAGCGTAGTATTGAATTATTGACTAAATACATAAAACTTACTGCTGAAGAAGAAGCCATCATAAAGTATCATATGGGAACGTTTGGCGTATTTGATTATAATGATATTGAGATAGGTGAATATAAGATTATAGATATACATAAATCAATCAAAAGATATGCATCAGTGCAGATATTCGCAGCTTGTGACATGGGCTCTTCCAAGTTTGAGAAATGTTTTGATAATAAATGAGGTATATAGATATGATAAAATGTAAGCGGTGCAATTCTGTTTTAGTCATAAAAAAACAAGCAACAATGAGCAGATCATATAGACATGGTCGATATATGCACAGGACTGAACATGGTTGGGATAAACAATCACGAAAAGTATCTAAATCATCAAAATCAGCAGTACCTAAATTAGCATTGATCTGTGAAAAATGTGCAGGTATAAGAATAAAAAGGAGATGATATTTGAACATGATAACAACAAAGGAAGATAATATCTGTGATGTAATACGAGACCGTAATACATTAATCTGTATTTGTGGTTCAGATTGTGATGAAAAAGAGGTAGATTAATATAGGTTTAGATTGTGAATGGTGTAAATCTGCTATGTTATGTGTAAATCGTGAATGTACTATATATCGTTGTCCTATTTGTGGTCGTGGTCGAGATATATATAGACATATAGATTTACCAAGTTCTCGAAAAAAGAGGATTGATTAAATATGAACATCGCATACAGATTTGGCAATTTCTGTCCTAAGACAGGGGCAGATAAACCTGATTGTGACATTGCTATGAATGCGATGTATCAGTTGGTCAGAGATAAAGATATATACAAAGATGACATGATTCATGGAGGAGCTGATACAGTTATGATGAACTGCGGTAATGGTAACTGTGGCACTGCTGTGAAGAGTTATATCTCATTGATAGATTATATTGAGAAATTGAATGGTGAATAGATGTGTGTGATATGAATATAGGATTAAGTCTGCTGATTGCAACAATATCTGCAATGATACTCTGTGTAATTATCTGGAAAGGTATGGAATTTGACAACAATCGTAGCATGGCACGATCATTGAAGAGACTGGCTGAAGAGCCGAAGGCGAATCCTTTGGTTGACAGGGACATACAATGTATCAACAGGAAAATAGGTGGGTGATGAATGATGGAGATAATAACTAAAAAAAGTACGAAACCTGACAAAAAGTCTCATTTAACAAAAAAAGAACAATTAAGAACAATATATAATAAACAAAAATTACTGAAATCTATGATTAAATGTTTAGGTAATGTTACTAATGCCTGCAAAAAAACAGGATTGAGTAGAGAAACTTATTATAGTTATTTAGATAATGATAAAAAATTCAAGCAACAGATACAAGACATATCAGATATTAGACTGGACCATGTCGAAAGCAAGTTAGATAAATTGATTGATAATGATGATCCTAAAGCAATAATGTTCTTTCTTAAGACAAAAGGAAAAACTAGAGGATATATCGAAAGAACAGAGGTTGATGCTAATGTCAGAGATGACAGATTGACTGGCAAACATTTTGCTGAGGCGTGGAAGACGGCGAATGAGAAACCTACACAAAAATTGAAGAAGTCTAAGAAGAACTAAACCGGTATGCTTAGGTGTCTTAATATAGGCGAGGTATACCTTAACTATATAAAGTATATGACCTAAGTATACCTAAGGTGTGTATCATGCATGAAAGTGAATTGATAGCTTATGATTGGCTTAAGAAAAAAGGCATTATTGTTAAGAAAAACAGATCTTCTCCTGATTTTATAGGTGAGAAAGAGACATATGAAGTAAAGAGATTATATGGTAACAAATTAATCTTTTATGAAACACAAAGAGAAAACATTGAAAAACACAAACCTTTGATACTTGTTGTATCTAAAGGTAAAGTAATAAGTTCTTTTCGTTATGGAACTAAATTACCTCAAGAATTTGAAATTATTTGGGTAGATTATAAAAAATATGGTAAACTTGTAAGATTAAATGATGATGTGGAAGCTTGGCTTAACAAGATTAACAAGAATACAAATAAAGCATTAGATACAGTAAAATCAAATTTCATAACAAATAAGGAATTATCTAAATTAATTGAAGATTCTACAGATAACATATTAACAGAGATAAGGGACTTGAAATCATAATGCTTGTGTAACTCAGTTCGGGAGAGTCCTAGTTTTGTAAACTAGAGGTCAAGAGTTCAAATCTCTTCACAAGCTTGATTAATAGCGAGTTAGCTTAGTTTAGGAAAGCGTTTGGTATATACCCTACCAAAATACGAGGGTTCAAATCCCTTGCTTGCTATCAATTATCAGTAGGTAAGGATAACTTACACACTGATAATCATAATATAATATTCATGGACCTCCCACCAGAACTCATAGAGGCAATGCGCAAGCGAGATGTAAAGTTCTTAGTTAAACAACTATTTCCTAATATTGAAGCTGCGCAGAAGATAACGCCTATGCAATGTTATATCGTTAGGATTATTGCTTTTTCTGAAAAGAAAAGGATATCTATATCTGCATATACACGATATGGAAAGACACAAACTGTAGCAATAGCTGTTGCATTATATATCCTTATCAATGAAAATAAGCGAGTTAATTTTATTGGTCCCTCTGTAGATCTTGCAAGTCTTATCCGAGAATATATGGCTGATCTTATCCTTGATTGTGAACCTCTTCTTGAGATGGCAGACCTTGAAGCAACAGGTAAACAAAGACTTAAAAAAGAAGCTACAAAGAATCGGCTAACATTCAGTAATGGTTGTGAATATCGTGTAGTCACTGCACATGGTAAAGGATTCTCTGCTATGGGAAAGGGTGGGGATCTTAATTGTTTCCCAGAACATACAAATATCAATACAGACAGAGGTCTATTGGATATAAAAGATATTGTTGAATCAAAGATTGATTGTAGAATATTGAGTCTAAACCATAGAAACAATTCACTTGAGTATAAGCCAATATTAACTTATTTTAAAAATAATTCACAAGATTTTATAAAAATAATTACTTCTAAAAATAATATTATATGTACCCCAAATCATCCGATTTATACATCAAGAGGATATATTCCTGCAAAGGATTTATGTGTAATGGATAAAATTTATATGTGTAAGTTGTCATGCAAAGACAAACTACAAAAGAGAGATCTGAAAGAAATTCCTATCCAGAGAATTGAAAAAATACATACTGACAAAAGACCAGTCTATAATTTAGAGATAAAAGACAATAATAATTATTTTGCTGATTCTATACTTGTCCATAATTGCATGGATGAAGCAGCATTAATATCAAGAGAAGCATATGCGAAGATAACAAGAATGCTTGGAGATGATCCAGAAAACAGTATCCTTATAGAACTGATGAATCCTTGGGATAGAGATACAAAAGCATTTGATCATAGTATCAGTCCTAGATTTGAGCGTATAGAAATAGATTATAGGATAGGGATTGAGGAAGGCCGGACAACACAGACATTTATTGATGAACAACGTGATGATATATCTCCTTTAGAATTCACTGTGTTGTATGATAGTAAGTTCCCAGATGAAAGTGAAGATTCCATACATTCTCTTAAGAAGATAGAACAAGCAGAAAAGAACAGATTCTATATAGAAGAGGATATCAAAGATATACTTAAGATAATCAATCATTCTAAAAAATATAAAGAATCTGAAGTAAAGATTGCCAAGAAAGAACTCAAAAGATATAAACGTATTATTTCTTGCGATCCTGCTGAAATGGGTCTTGATGAAACTGTCATAAAAAATGTATCTTCACAGGATGATAGATATTTTGAAGTCAATGATATGTATTCTGAATTTAAGAGTGACCCTATGGAACTTGTTGGAAAAATCATGAAACGTGCGCGAGAATATATAGGATTCATTGTCCCTGGTGAGATACATATTGATAGAGTAGGTATAGGCTCAGGTGCATTCAGTAGATTAAAAGAATTGAAAAGTGAGTATAACATGAAAAATCTAACTATTATCGGTTGTCATAATGGAGAGAGGCCTATATCTACGACAAAAGAATCAAAACGGAAAGGAAGAAATAAGAAAAAGGGAGAATTCAGTAATAAAAAGATAGAAAACAACTGGAGACTTAAAGATCTATTATTTGATAATTGTATATCCTTATATAATATTACAAAATATAAAGATTATAATAAGCTTAAGACACAGATGTTAGCGATGAAATGGAAGATAAACAGTTCAGAATTAAAAGAGATAATAACTCCTGTTGATTCACCGGATTTCAATGATGCTTTAGTTTATGCAATTTGGCGCGATCAACAGAAGCTGACATATTCCTTTATCTAAACCTCGACAATAAAAAGACATATAAGTAAACATATATTAAATGAAAATATCTCATAATTATGTATTCATTAAAAGATTTTATCTTTGGCAAGAAATCAGTACCACATATAACTTTATTGGAAGAAACAACTAGAGAGGGTATTAATAAGGCATACATACCTAAATTTTTGTATCGTCCCCCATTTGGTTATCCTAGATATTCTAATATACCATATACTCGGCATCTTGCACAGACGCCGTATGTGGAAATGTGTATCTCAACAATTCTTGAAGAATTATGTGCTGTAGAATGGGATATAGTCCCTACTGAAGGAATGGAAGACCAAGCGGTGGATTCTGAGATTGCACACATAAAGAATTTCTTCAAGAACCCCAACACCAATGATGAATCGTTTGAGGATGTATTTATCAAGATGCCAATCAGGGATGTGCTAGAAGTCAATACAGGTGTATTGAACAAAGTATATAATCTTAGACAGGATATGGTTGAGATAGTGGCGAGGGATGCTGCAACATTCACAAAGAGCCCGGATATACATGGTATGTTCACTGACAGGATTGATATTCTTACACCAAAACATATAGTTACTAATCCTGGTGAAGTGGTTAACGATTTTCAACAGATCCCAATACATATGGTAACAGAACAAGCAGCATATTATCAATATGGTTGGATTGCAGGTCCTGTTCCAGTTCCATTCGGGAAACGTGAAATTGTATGGATGCAAGGCATGCAAAGGACAGATGATATCTATGGATACAGTCCTGTCATGTTATTAGAGAAAAGTCTACAGATGCTTATTTATCATATTGAATCCGATTTGGATTATTTCAATAACAACAACATACCTAAAGGTATAATCGGATTAGATGGTGGTGATTCAGATGATATAGATGCCTTCAAGCAGCAATGGAACGACATCCAGATGCAGAAGGACGATTTCGGCAACTACAAGAAGATGATGCATAGAATCCCTATACTTTCATATTCACCGAAGTTTGAACGGATAGAATTCACATCTAACGAAATGCAGTTGATAGAGAAGCAGAAATGGTACACAAAGATGGTCTGGGCGTGCTTTTCAGTGACCGCAACCGAACTGGGCTATACTGAGGATGCACAAGGATCAGCCAATCAGATAGTCCAGAGCAAGGTGTTCAGGAAGAAAGCAATCAATCCGAAACTAAGGATGATGGAGAACAGGTATAATGCAGATATAGTCTCTGAGTTTGGCTATGTAGGATTCCTGAAATCCAAAGGTGGAAACATCGAAGTGCCAAAATATAGGTTCAAGTTCAAGATGTTCGATGTTGATGAAGAACGCAACAAATATGAACTTTTTGAACTCCAGACAAAATCCGGTATAAAGACTATCAATGAAATCCGCACACAGGAAGGACTTGATGAAGTAGAATGGGGCGACAAGCCACCAAGAGAATGGCAACAGGCAGAAAATAATAACTTTTTCGGAAACAATCCATTCAATAAAGATAATAATCCTGATGATAAACAATTTGATGATAGACAGAAAGATGCACAAAATACAAAACTTAGAACAAAAGAACCTGATATTGATAAAAAAAAAAGTAAAAAGTCACAGGATGTAGAATCTGAATATGAACAATTATTATTATCTGTATTGAAAGATAACGAAAATAAGATAAAAGAACTTATATCTCAGGAAGTAAAACCTGATATAATCTCTCAGATAAAATCTGAAAAGAAAGCTCTTGATGATATAATAAAAAGGATATCTGATATAATCTCTATAGGTGTACTTAAAAAAGCTACAGATTATTTTGTTAGGACACAATTCATGAAAGGTTGGGATACTGCAGAGAAAGAACTTGATAGGAATTTCATACCTGATCCTTCAGCAATAAAATTTATAGAAAATTACAGTTTTGATCTTGTTAAGGGAATGACTGAAGATATATCTAATAGATTGAAAGGAGAATTATCGAGAGGTCTGATTGAGGGGGAGGGAGTCAATGACCTCAAAGCACGAGTGACTAAAGTGTTTGATGTGAGTGAAAATAGAGCTGAAATGATAGCTCGGACAGAAAGCCAAAGAGCAACTTCTTTGGGAAAGTTGCAGGCATATAAAGCCTCTGGCGAGAAAGCAAAGAAAGTATGGATAACTACATTTGATAATAGGACTTGTCCTCTATGCAAAAGGATGCATAATCAAGAAGTGGATTTAAATGATTCATTCAAGGATCCTAATACTGATTGGAAAAGCCAGATACCATTAAGACATCCTCGTTGCCGATGTGTTTTATTCATCAAAGTAGACTAAGTAGACTAATTCTTAACATTAAAAAGACTTATAAGGCATCAATTATCATATTACTAATTATGCTAGACAAATCTTTTATTTTTTATACCCATTCTATTGAAGCTAAAAGCGAGACTGTAAAGGGTGTAAAAAGATATTATGTTAAAGGTCATATAGATTCAGAAAAAATAGACCTTGTAAATGATATAGTTACTAAAGCTTGTATGGATGATGTATCTGTACAATTTAAAAATAGAAATCTTAAACTTGATTTCAACCATGAAACTCTTATAGGCGATACCGAACTTGAAGGCAGGATCGCGCTTACAAAAATTCCTCTTGGTAAAGCATTAGAACAGACACAAGATGCAAAAGGAAACTTTGTTAAATTTGAACTTAATCCTAATTGGAAAAAGTTTGATAGCAAGGGAAATATAACTATGACTTTTGCTGAGATATGGGCTAATATAAAAAGCAAGATGTATGATGCATTTTCTATTGCATATATTCCTATAAATACAACTGATAAAATTATGTCTGGAAAAACTGTAAGGATGTTGGATAAGATAAATCTTATCAATGTTGCATTAACTGGCAACCCTATAAATCCAGATGCTACGCTTACGAGTGTAATGGCAAAAAGTTTAGCATATTTGAAATCTAAAGAAGATAAAGAAAATAGCTATAAGAAAAAATCGTTTGATAAAGATGGTGCTCATGCGCACACAGACGAATCTCCAATAGGAGAACATAATCATGCAGAAATAGAACGAATCATGAATGAACGTTTAGATTATGTTCATGAAAGAATTAATAATCTCTCTAGACCTGAAACATCAAAAGATGATGATAGTCTTATGATCGGAAAAAGTAATAACGGTGATATTATGACAGAAGAAGAAGATAAAAAGAAACAGACAAAATCCGGTGAAGAAGAATCCGGTGATACTGGTAATTCAAATGATAATGATGATTCCAGTACTAATACTCAAGAATCTAATACTGAAGGCAAGGCATTAGATACAAAGATTGTCGAGATAAAAAGTATTCTTGAGAAAACTACTGAAAAGATTGATGCTTTAGTTGAATCAAACAAAGCTCTTCAGGCAAAAAGTAAAGAATTTGAAACAATTCTGGCAAAAGCAAGACCTGCTGCAAAAGGTGCTGAATCAAAAGATGCACAGGCAGAAGCTAATACGAAATCAGATGTTAAAACATCTGGACCTCTAGACATTATTTAAATCAGGTGATATTAATGGAAATGACAAGTACACAAGGTGGGGCGACTCACACAATGAATACTGCTGATATGAAAGCAGAAATGACAAGATTAGCTGGAATTGGTATGACTCAAAATGATTGTTATACTCACAGTTTCGGTCCTATCGCAGGGAAAACACGATATACAGATGCATGGGCATCTCATGATATGAGACCTATGATAAAATCTGCTGTCGATATCGGATTCACAAGGATACATCAGAAAGCACTTGGCCCTACTTCAGGCGGAGCAGGAACAGCAGGATATGCACTTGTACCTATCTATGTTGATCCTCGTATTGTTGACCAGTCAAGGAAATATACACCACTGGTTGAGATGATCCCAAGAGTGACTAACATGGGAACTACTGCTGATTACAACATAATTACAGCAAAAGGCGCAGCATACACAGCAAATGCAGATGCAGCACTACCTGAAGCTGATGATACAGAAGACAGACAGAGTGTCGCAATCAAGTATCTATATTCAGTCGGAAGGGTATTGGGTCCTATGCAGGCAGCTATGCCAAGTTATGTCCTTGAAGGTTTTAATCCATCAGGCGCAGGCGTATCTCCGGGTACATCTTTCAGTCCATCAGCAGCACCAAATGCAAAACAGTATCAGGTACTGATGAAAGCAAGGGCAATGAAAGAACTTGAAGAAAATCTTATCGTAAACGGTGATGCTTCAACAGATGCAACACAGTTCAGCGGTATTGTAAAACTTCAGGCAACAACAAACCAGAATGATCTAGCAAGTGCTGCTCTTACATGGGATGATGTTGAAGATACTGTTCAGATGGCATTTGATGATGGTGGAAGACCAAATCTTGCTATTGCATCCAGTTCTGTTGTAACTGATCTTAGAAAAATCATGATTGATACATTCAGATTTTCACCGGATCAATTGGTTGCAGGATCAACACTATCTTTTGGAGTACCATCAATGATTGTAATACAGTCAATGGTTGGTCCAATAACAGTGATACCATCAATGTATTTAAGCAATACATCCGGAGCAAAACAGATATATTTCCTTGATACAGACTTCATTGAAATGAGAGTACTGCAGGACATGACTTACGAAGAATTAGCAAAGACTAATGATTCAAATAAATTCATGTTGAAGATATATGAATGTATGATTATGCGGTCAACTCCGTTTAATTCGTTCATAGACAACATAGGGTAATTAAAAGGTGATATGATATGGCAGTATTAACTGAAGGAACAGATTATGAAATTGTTGGAGTCAATAGAGGAGATTGTACAAATGAGATAGTAATTAAAACAATCAATACTGTTGATGCAGCAGATACATTAACTGTAGACCTAACAAAATATGGAATAAAAGCAGATGGACTTTTGGGTGTTATAGGGTTCAAACATACAACAGATAATTCTGTAATGGCTCAAGAACAACCAACAACCGCAGTTTCAAGCGGGACACTGACAATGACAGTCCCTGCAGGAACAGATAACGATGCAAGATTCTACTGTGTGAAAGGATTTACTGAGACAGCTGGCGCAGCAACACTATAAGGTGATTCATTATGGGAGATTTACCTAATGGATTAAGGTCCTATAAAGGACCCGCCAGTCCACCTTATGCACATGGACCTTATGAACAAAATCAACTGACAATATTCCAGAAACCATCAGTTGACAGTTATAAACGGTCTGTTCTTGAAGAGAACTATAACCAAAGACCTGGACTCAATGCAAGTGTCGGGATAGCTTTTAATGTTGATTTTGAGATTCTTGGAACAAATGCAGCAGAAGCAGACGTAACCTGGGGAACAACTGTAGGTGGTGTTGAACTGAAAACTCATGGTGCAGACAACGACCAAGTTATCGTACTGCCTCATCTAGATACACTACAATCCGCATGGACTGGTGTTCTATGGGGTACTGAAAACCAAGTTATATGGGAAGCTGCAATAAAAACATCTGATGTTACAACTGGAATATTGTTATGGGCAGGCCTTAAATTGACAAGTGATCCTACAGTCGCAACAGATGATGACCAAGCATATTTCAGGTTCAGCACTGATGATACAGATACTAACTGGGAAATCGTAAACAGTATTGGAGGCACAGACACAACTGCAGATAGTGGTGTTGCTGTTGCTGCAAGCACAAATTACTATTTCAGGATAGAGATAGACTCAGCTAGGAAAGCGCACTATTTCATAAACAATAAAGAAGTTTATGTCAGCACTGCAATGACTAATGATATAGATTTGATACCTTATGTAGGTGTTCAATGTCTTGATGCAACTCCATCATCACAGTATCTATATCTTGTTAAGCAGAAGATTAGTAGAATAATTTATGAGTGATTTTTAATCACTCTTTTATATTATTTTTTCAGAGGATGATTAACATGGCAATGCCAAGACGAGAAATAACCACAGAGATCCAGACAGCATCAGTGATTCATGCAGCTGAAACTGTTATTGGTTCAGAGATTGATGTAAGAAATTTCAGTACAATGTGTATCTATATAGATTATACTAATGGTGATGAGACCTCAGTAGATATAATTCCAAAATTTCTAAGAGTTTCAAGCGGTGATGAATATCCAGACTGTAGTTGGAGCGGTGCTGCCGGAACTAGAACTGTAACAGCAGATATCTATAGATTGACTGCAACAGGTAAACATTTCTTAGTTCTTGATGTTCGCGGAAAAAATATAATAAAATTATATGAGGATGCAACTGGCGGTACACCAACTGGAACTGTTGCCGTGTCCTACGCCTTGAGTACGGATTGAGATTGGTGATTAAATGAAAAAATTAATAATTGCAACTATATTATGTCTATTCGTTTTATCTTCTGTAATCTATGCAGGCCCGATAAATGTTGATGAAGGTTTTGCAGAACTTATGGCTTGGTCAGGATTATATAGTTATCCTTCAGCATGTCCAGCTGGAAGTGCAATCACACAATTAGATGATAGTGTCACTTGTACTGATGGATGGGTAAATATAGACGGTGACAATTGGACCGGAAACATGAACGCAGGAGATTATAATATAACTAATATCTCAAATGTAGATGCTAATGGAAACATAACTGCAGAGA
The DNA here is from genome assembly GCA_023140175.1 of Nanobdellota archaeon. GTDB lineage: Archaea > Nanobdellota > Nanobdellia > Woesearchaeales > WJIZ01 > WJIZ01. Next base: position 27,177 of record JAGLMD010000008.1, read on the forward strand.
ATGTATTCATTCTGTCAGACATATATCTACACACAGATTATGCGCGAGCAGTTTCCAATGCAGGAACTTGGTATAATATATCTTTTACACATAATGGTAATATATTAAAACAGAATATTCAACATACCTATAATGATAATACAAATGATACTATAACAATTTTAAATTCAGGGATATATGATTTTAAATATGCTGCTAATTTTAATAATACAAATGCAAATCCTGATGATTATGCAGTTATAAGACTTACCATAAATGGCATTGAACTAAATGGTTCTGGTATGGGTCGACATATGTCAAAAGCAAATGCTAATGTACCTATAACTGGTTGCACAAGATATAACTTGACTGCAGGTGATGAAATAAAAATGCAATTCACGAGTACATCAACAGATACAAGTCTAGAATTACAGTCAGGTTTATATTTGGATCATTATGATAGTGCAAGATTATGTATTGTAAAAATAAGGTGATAATGATGGAAATTACAATTAAAGAAAAATTGGTTGCAGGAATGACACTTATAGTTGCTATTCTTGCAGGATTCGGTGGAAGTGAATATATCGATCAAGATATATTAGAAGATACTTATGTATGTACGACAAATGATTTGATATCATATTGTCCGGGTAATCCTTCACATATAAACTCATTGAGTTCAACAGCTAAAAGTTGTTATTATGTCAATGATGTAGGTGAAAATAAATATAAACGCTGTTTAAACGGCTATTTTCAACCAATAACAGATTATGCGGAAGATAGAGGCATCAATCCAGATACATTGATAAAAGAACAGTTAAATGTTGAAGCAGTTATATCTGAACCTATTGATAAAAAAGTAGATATCGGAATAAAACATTATGTCTGCTCTCCACAAGGATGCGTATCAAAATAATGATCAAACCAACATATTGGTGATATTATGAACTTTATAAACAATACTAAAAATGATTCTAAGATTAAAATCATGGATAAGAAAGAAAAACTTGGATTCAGATGGATAACTGTAAAAGTAGGCACAGAAGTAGATCTTCCTCAAGAGACTGGTGAAAGAGAAAATTTTACTCATTCAAAATCTAAAAGTATTATAGAGGTCATTGGGAATAGATTAAAAAAAAGTACTAAAGAAAAATCAAATAAAAATAAATCTGATGACAAACTAAAAGATAATGCTGAAAAGGAACTAGATGAATATAAACAAAAACTAAGTTCAATCAATGGTATTGGCGCAAGAATTGTGGAAGATATCGTAAAGGGATATCCAACTGAAGAATCATTGGTAAAAGCAATAGATTCAAAAGAGCACCTGCCGTTCAGGAATGATATTGTTGATAAGTTATGTGTTGTATTTGGAAAAGATTCTACATCTGATGATGATGATGAAGAAAAAGATATAGATAAAACAAAAGATGATGAATGATGAGTTATATATCTGTGACTTCGGTACGAGCAGCATGCGGTGCTCCAACTGCATTAGTCACAGATACAGTCATAACACAATTCATCACAGAAGTGGAAAACCTGACAGGTAAATGGTTGAATGCTGCATTTGAGCCGACAAGAAGGATAGATATATTGGACGGCAATGGTCTTCCATATTTCTATGCTATGAAAAATCCTTTACTTTCGGTCAGAAAATTAACAAGTGATGGTACGGAATTAACATTATCTGATCTGCATATATACAAGAACTCCGGAAAGATAGCTTTATCTGGCGATTCTGACTTAAGTTCTTTTGTTGCAGAATCAAGAAGTGTAATCTGTGAATATTATCATGGTTGGGTTGAATATTCAACAACTACAACTGATACAGATACAGCATCAACTGCTGGATCATCTGTTGCATTATCGGTTGATAGTGAATCAGGTTTTTCAGCCGATGATTGGATAGAAATAATTGGTAATGATGGATATCAAGAAAGTGCAAAGATAACTGCAACCGGTACAGGAGAAATAACTGTAGATATATTGATGTATAGTCATGAGAGCGGATCAATTATAACTAAATTACAAATCCCTGAATATATAAAACGGTTCATGGAATTGGAAGCAGGTATATGTGTGGCTATAAATGCTATGGGTTCAACATATACGTTCAATACATCTTATACTATTGGAGACTTCACTACAAACCTTGGAGTTCCGTATCCACATTTTCAGACACAGTTTACTAATATGGTAAAAGAAAGAGACGGGCTTGTAAGGAAATTAAGGCCCAGAATGGGTATAAGGTGATTAAGATTACATGGGATGACAGTAAAGTAGCGAATGATAATTTTCCGAGTGTGGATTATAATGCTATGGTAACAGATCAGAAAACTAGATCTATCAGAAGTACTGGTGCTGGCGCACCGTCAACAGCTCCGGCAAATACTGGAGACATTTATATTGACACGACAAATAAGAAGATGTATATTGCTATGGGAACTTCTGCAGCAAGTGATTGGAAGAAGGTGGTATCACAATGAATATGAAATATGTAATATTTATTACAATGTTAGTGATGTGTTCGCTTGTATATGGATCTCCATATCTTGTGGATGAAAACATGAACATGCTTGAGAATGATGTTTATAATGCAACTAATATCAATTCAACAAATGTAAATGCAACTACTATATATGGAACAACAATTTATCAAAATAATAATATCGTGCTTGATTCAAGTAATGAGAGTAGTATGAATGTCAATAGCAGTGTATATTGGGGCAGTTATGATACTGTTTCAGATTTGAATAATCTTATATTATCTCATTGGGATAACATAACTAGCAAGTTCATCACCGCAGTTGATGAGATTTATATAAATATGATCGGGACTACTGCAACACTTAATGAGACAAAACTAAACGAAAGTATCCGGGTTATAGACACTGCAACTAATACAAGTATGGCAACTTATGTTGACGGAAAATTTATTGGAAAGACAGACAATTTCGTTGGTGATGTGTCTGGTACTTATGATGCCAATATTGTTGCAGACAACAGCCATCTCCATGACGCTGAGAACATTACTAATCCTCCTGCTGCATGCCCTAGTTATTCTGCAATCACTGCATTCAATACAAATTTCAGTTCTGCCACTTGTTCTGATTGGTGGGTTGATATCAATGGCGATACATGGACGGGATCTATGGATGCCGGTAGTAATGATATAACTAATATTGATGATACCAATTCAACAGAATTTTATCAGGGAACTAATAAGGTGCTTGATGTTTCATCATATATACAATCTGATAAGTTACGCGGGACTCCGGTATCATGTAGTGCAGGATATTATATGACAACTTTTGAGGGTGCTAATTCAACTTGTGTTTCTGCAATGCGGACTACAGGGGAAAATGTAACTGGTAATTATAATCTTTCTGGAATACTTGAAATTGATGATGATGATAATAAATTGCGGTCAAAAGTATATACTATAATTGATCAGAATACTGATGAATATGGGTTAGCAATTGATTCTGAGGCAACAACATCTGGAAAATATGCATTAGACATAAGTACTGGACAAGGAGCTAGTGCATTACGAATTTTAGACGGCGCTTATAGTTCTTATTATCTTGGTGTACCTGCAAATGGTGGTGTTGGCGGTTCAACATATTCTTTACGAAATCTTGCATCTGCTGATACAAATATACCTGTGATGATGGTTATAAATGATCATGCAGGTGATGATCAAGCAAGTCTAAAGAATCAGAATGATGGATCAGGTAATAATTTTGAATGTGTCAATTCCGGTACTGGCGCTTGCCTTGATGCTGGCACAAAAGATATTATCAATGTTGATGATATCAATGCAACAGAATTTTATCAGGGTACAAACAAGGTGCTTGATGCTGCATCTTTGAGTGAAAATAGTCCTTATCTTACTCTTGCAAACAATGTGTTTGGTTTTGTTGAAAGTTATCTTAATGGTACTATTGATGATAGAAGTATATCCTTAGAGACAGATCCTTATTGGACTGCAAATCAATCAAGTTATTCAACAAAAACTGTTGCTGATACTTTGTATGCTCCGATAAATTATGGTGATGACTGGAACAAGACTTATGCTGATACATTATATCGTGCTGAATCTTGGGACAATCTCACAGGCATCCCTCATGCAACACCGTCAAACGGTGATGTGACACATTTCAGTCTTGCAGACGAAATCTATGATTGGGTAATCGGATTAGGATATTCAACAACAACTGGAACTGTGACAAGTGTAGCAACGACTGCACCTATATCTGGTGGCACTATCACAAGCACAGGAACAATCAGTTTGGCAACTGCTACTCCAAGTGATGGTGATACAACCCATGCTTCGACTGCAGACCATATATGGAACTGGGCAGTCGGAAGATGGCTTGACAGTTCAAAGTTACGCAGCACGCCTGCCGAATGTTCAGCCGGAAATTATATGACACGGTATGAAGGAGCCAATTCTACATGCGTGGCAGCTGTCAGGACTACCGGTGACACTATCACAGGAACCGTAACGATTGATCAGGACACTGATGCTATCAGTCTTAATATAGACAGTGAAGCTACATCTAATCATCTTATATTTACAACAAAAACTGACGCAAATACTGGCTCATGTTTTTGGGGTCAGGATGATAGCGCTACTACAATTACAAAGCTTATCGGTAGTAAAGCAACATCATCTGGTTCTAATCTATTCCTAAGAAATTTGGCAAGTGCTAACACTACTGGTCCAGTAGTACAGATTGAACAGGATAATGCAGGCGATGATCAAAATGCTCTGAACCTACAGAACGATGGATCCGGAAACGGGATATTTGTCGATGGCGCTAATGGTATAGGTATAAAAATAGATACAGAGGGAAATGAACCGCCAATAGTTCTTATGACAAATGCAACAGGAGTTACTTGTGATGCTGCAAATGAAGGAGGGATATATTTTGATACTACGACAAACAAGCATTATGGTTGCGATGGAACAAGCTGGAATGCGTTTTATTGAGTTGATCATATGACATTAGTAATAACTAAATTTGATGATACTGATAACAATAATGTCACATTTGATTATTCTAAGTTTGATTATTTCTTTGATGATGCTACATTCCCTACTGATGTAGCTACAGATTTTGATGATGTATTGCTTGAAATCGGTGCTGGATTCAGTGTAACTAGACAGACTACAACAGAAGATACAACTGGAAAGACTACAGCAGTATCAGATTCATCATTCAATATCTATGCATATATTGTAGATATAACTAAAAAAGATCGACAAGTTCATGAGATGGGTCTAGCAGTACCCGGAAACAGGATATTATATCTAAAACCAGTATATACTATTACTTCAGCAGGTGTTGATACTGAATATGTCGTCAAGGAAGGCGATATATTCACTGACAGAAACGATTATAGTTGGAAAGTCATAACAATCATCCATGAGCCTTATATATCTGGGACGCAGATATATAAAAAAGTTGTAGTACAAAATATAGGATTGGCAGGATCACCATGAACTTCAGTTTTGATATTCAATTGACGGGTTTAAATGAATCAAAAGAAAAAGTGATTAAAGATCAGAAAAAAGTATTATGGTTAGCAATGCACAAAATGTGGGCATTAATGTTAAATCGTGTTCCTGTTGATACTGGCCATCTAAAGAGTTCTATACATATAGATCCTAAAAGTCAAGGATTCAATACATACACGATAGCGACAGGCGTGAAGTACGCAGTTGATATTGAATACGGGACATCCCCTCATCACATAAATCTTGTAGACCTGAAAAGCTGGAGCAGACGGAAGCTCGGTGATGAGAATCTTGCTGGAGCTGTGCAGCAGAAGATTGCTGAGAAAGGTACTGATGCACAAGTTTTCTTCAGGAATTCTATCGCTGAAGTAAAAACTGTATGGTTGCCATTATATTGGGCAAAAGTTCAAGCTCAACAATAAAAAAACTTAAAAGGGAATAGTATTAAATTATATTTGCCAAGAGGCCTTATAGTTCCAAGAGGAAAGTAGTATGTACATAAATCCAAAATTAATAATTTCAGATTTCCTTCGAGAAAATTTGGTAGACCCGAGAGATAGAGCTGAAGATACAAATACAGAAAACTTGACAGCGACAGCATCACAGACTACCTTTTCATTGACTGCTCCATCAGGGAGCGTATCATGTGTGACTACAGTTATAGTTGATTCCGTTACAAAGGTCAAATGGCGTGATTATTATCCTGATATAAGGGGTGAATCTATAATATTCTTCACAGCATTGACTGGCGGAGAAGCTGTAGATGTGACATATAAATATGGTACTTCTAACTGGATTTATGATGATAAACCCAATACGAAATTAAGTTCTTCATCATTTCCAAGAATAAATATAATGTTGATTGCAGGTCCAGGAGTAAGACTTGGTAATGTGGACGCTCCTATAATGAGCAGTATTACATTCCAGATAGATATATGGGCTAAAGAAAGACAGACCGGACAGATATGGACTATTGATAGCAAAGTATATACTGGGCAGAATCTTGTTGATTATCTTGCATATAAGATCAATCAAGCTTTTGAAGATAATGAAGATGATCTTTATCCATCATTACATGATTATATTCCGTCACAGTCACCGCCACCGGATCTTCCGTTCAATATAGAATATCAATGTTTCCACAAAGCTGTGGAGTTCACAATAAATGGTATCAGCGTTGGTACCGTTGAATAATATAAATAATATAAATATGATTAATATGATAAATAATATGAGGAGATTATGATATGGCTTTTACAGAGTACATTTTATCTAAGAGGGAAAGAATGGCATGGAAAGCAGAATCCACTTATGGAACTGCTGTCACAGTTGACCAGATAGTTGGTCTTGATTGTGCGATAACACCTGACTTCAGCAAGGGATGGCAGGAAATATTGACTGCCGGTGCAGATAATCTCAAGGTTCAGTCAAGGATAGTTGCAGCTGATATATTGCCCTATGTGATGAATTTCACACCACATAACTGGCGATGGCTTAAATATCTGATGGCAGTATCTGATGGAGATGATTCAGGAATTAAGACTCATACATTCACTATACGGAATACCATACTGAGCTATACTATGGAATGGCAGAAACGACACACTACTAGTCATGTAATTACTTTAGATGGCAATTTCGTAAAGTCTGCCACTATGTCATGGACAAAGGCAACTGGTGAAGGAAAAGATGGTCTTCTGAAAGTATCAATGAATTGTGTTGCTCAGGGGTCTGCACAAGGATCTTCAGCAACATCTGTATCAGCAATAACAGATGATCCATTCCTATATAGGAACTGTAAGCTTACTCTTGAAACAACAGAGATACCAGAACTCAATAATGGCGAAATGACAATAGATCTCGGCATAACAGAAGAAGATAGCAGATATTGTAACAGTACTCTTGATATGTCTATAGGAGAACCTATTCCTGGAACTTTCAGGGTATCTGGAAGATTCAATGTCAACATCAAAGATAAGACATATTATGATATGTGGGTATCTGAAGCAGTATTGACTGGTACAAATACATTATTGTTTGATAGAGATGGTACTGGTGATGACCAAATACTGTTCACATTTTCCGGACTGATAATCCATAAGGGTGTTGCTCCGACAAAGCTTGAAGGTGGAGCTACAAATGTAGATCTTATCTGGACTGCTTACGGATTTACGTCAGTCGTGAGTCGCGATGCCGTTGCCGTATACTGAATTATAGGTGTAAATTATGTATGAAAACGATTTTGTAAAAGAAGAAATAGTATCCTTTGATCTAGAAGGCAGGAAATTCAAATATCTCCCGACAACCGCAGGTATTGAGAATGATTGGCTGAATCAGTATATGTATCTTGATGAGAAAGGCAAGCCAATCCATGATTTCGGAAAATTGAATCAATTAAAATTATTACGATTGGTTGAAGTTCCTTATGATGCAAAAACAATCAATGGCTGTATCGGTATTGAGAAAGAATGGAAAGATCTTAACGATGAACAGAGATGGAAATTATTGAGATCTTTAAGTGGAAGTATGTTTGATAAGATATTGACTGCTATAACAAATATTGATAAAGGAGAAACAGTCATAAAAAAAAACTAATTGAAATGATCCAGATATGTAATCTTAAAGATGGATTTGAGACTACAGATCCTAAGATGTCATTATTGATCTGGAAATATAGATATTTCAAGGCAGGAATTCCTTGTCATATGTTCAGACAAGAACAAAAACGAGATATACTGGATATAATAGCCATTGATAATGCATTCAATGAAAAGTCTGAAAGAGAAGCTGAAATAAGTGCCCTGATGGGAAAAATTAAAAGTGGAATGTAATGGTTGGAGCTACAACAGGAGCAGGTGCAGGATTGCAAGTTAGGGGTGGCATAGATACATCTATGATTGAACGTGGCTTTGACCGGGTGCGCCAGAGTTTTGATGGTGTAAAAAGCCAGGCAAAATCATTCACTTCTGATATAGTAAGAATGGATCTTGCATCAGGAAGATTAGTCAACAAACTTGCTCAAGTTGGAACTATAGGTACTTCTGCTATAATTGGTCTTGCGTCAAAAGCTCCTGCAGTTGCAGGATCTATCGCGAAGATGAGTGTTGAGTTTGACCGGTTGGCGAGGATATTAGGAACACAGTTCAAGTCAGAGTTTGAGACTGCATCAAATCTGTTCACCAAGTTTGTCAATTTTGTGCGGGATAATGAAGGTGTAGTAAAAGGTTTTGTTTTTGGAGCTACGGCTATAACTGGATTATCTGTAGCCAAATCATTTGTAAAATTATTGGGTACGGTTGTTGTTGGAAGTGGATTAAAAAAAGTAATAACCTTTTTAGGTGGTTTCACGAAAATTGCTGGATTAAATGCTGCCAAAAAGCTGATAACAACAATAGGGGCATTCATAGCTCCGGTAGGACTGGCTACAATCCTTGGATCCATCACTGCGATAATAGCTGCAGGTGGGATAGGTTCTGTTATAGGTGAATATATCGGAGGGAAGACATATGAGAAAGGCGGTGTATCTGAAGATGTTGCCAGATGGATAAC
>JAGLMD010000080.1 GCA_023140175.1 Nanobdellota archaeon
ACATTAAAAGCTCAATCAAGAGTATCCTTAAGACAAGTGAATTAAGGGGTAGTGTAAGAATAAATCCCATAATAATCGATTCCGATGAGAATTGTGAAATGATACTCAATTCTGAGAATAATGTTGGTAAAGAAGCATTACTCAATCACATCATCCTCAAAGGAGATATTGAATATTGGAGGGAAATTGCAAAATGTTATCAAAAGCAAACAGGTGTTTACTAAATTGTATTCATCTGAATACAAAAAGAAAATGAAAAATCCTTTGCATGAAATCCTTAAGGAGATGGTAGTAAAAGAAAAAAAGTTAAAAGAATACAAAAGAAGGATTCATGCTAAAGGGGAAATAATTGAGAAGAAGAACACAGATAAAGGCAACATAAAGTTAAAAGTTCAACAAGATGAAAATAAATATAATTTTATTATTATAAAAAGTCATAAAGAAATATTTGAAATCGCTGGTAAACTTCAAAAAGGAGAATATGTTTCTGCTACAGGAATTCCAAAATTCAGGTATCTTTTATGTACAAGACTGAAAAAGATCAGGAAGATTGATAAATCAGTTCAGGTAAAACTATGCCAAAACCAGCAATAAGAATAGCTATAAATTATTATATAGGGAATTATTGCTATAGGAAATGCTTTAGGCATGATTCAATAATGTCTGATTGCTTTCAGAAATTTGAGATTTTAGCAGATAAATTAAAAGATACAAAAATCACGATAAAAGAATTTAATCAGATGATGAAGCAAGGAGACATAAAAATATGCAAGCTTCCATTTGAGAAAAGATGCAAGTATGTCTCGTGGAAAAGATTTGAGTATTATAACAGGAAAAATACAGATTATTGGGATATGGAAGATGAAAGCACCAAGCTTAAAAGATAATTTTGCAACTCACATAAGAGAAAGGTATTTGTTATTGAAAGAGATGAATAATGAAGTGAATGAGGTATTCTAGTAAATTATACACAAATAATTTAAAGATAAACTGCATTAACAACAATATTATGGCTTATAAAAACATACTTGAACTCGTCAAAACTGGTGAAGGTTATACCACTGAATTTAAAGAGAGATTAAGTGCGGATACTCTTGGTAAGGAGATGTGTTCATTTGCAAATGCTTCTGGAGGTAAGATAATACTGGGAGTTAAAGACAATGGGGATATTCTGGGATTTACTCTGAGTAATTCTGATAAGTCTCGAATTCAGGACATTGCTCGAAATATGGATCCCACATTTAGTATTACAATTGAACAAGTGAAAGATTTGGTCGTGATTTATGTTCCTGAAGGAAAAGAAAAACCATATTCTGTTCATGGTCATTTTTATCTAAGGCAAGGGGCTAATTCTCAGAAGTTAAGGCGTGATGAAGTTAGAGATTTTTTTCAAAAAGAAAATCAGGTGTTCTTTGATAGGAAAGTAAATTCTGATTTTAGTATGAAATCTGATTTTGCTAGTGAAATATTTGAGAAATTTCTTGAAAAAACAAAAATTTCAAAAGAACTATCCAGAAATCATATCTTAAAAAATTTGAATCTTCTTACAGAAGGTAAACTTAATAATGCAGGAGTGATATTATTTTCTAAGAGTATTGCTCCTTTTTTTATGAATGCAGTTATTACTGCTGTCCTTTATGAAGGGACAGAAAAAGTTAATGTTATTGACAGAAAAGACTTTGAACTTGATTTTGTTGCAAATTTTAATGATTCTATGAATTATTTAGTTTCAAAGCTTAACACTAATTACATCATAACAGGAAAAGAAAGAATCAATAAATTAGAACTTCCCAAAGAAGCATTAAGAGAAGCCATCTTGAATGCTATGGTGCATAGAGATTATTTTTCTCAAGGACGAATACAAATAGATATCTATTTGGATAGAGTTGAGATTTCAAATCCAGGAAAACTACTATTTGATAAAAAAGAATTAGGCAGCATTAGTCTTGCAAGAAATCCAATTATTATGGATATGGCATATAGATTAGATTATGTCGAAAGAATAGGTTCAGGAATTAAAAGAATTAAAAAACTAATCAAAGATTATAAATTAAAAGTAAATTTTGATATTTCTCCTAACTGGTATAAAATTGTCTTTTATAGGAAACTTCAAAATGGCGGATTAAATGGCGGATTAAATGGCGGATTAAATGAGGGATTAAAAACCCTATTAACAGTTATTCAGAATAATCAAGGAATACAGGCAAAGGAAGCTTCTACATTATTAAACAACAGACCAATAGATACAGTAGATAAACAAATAAAAATATTAATTAAAAAGGATCTAATCGAACGAAAAGGAAGCAAAAAAACAGGAGGATATTACCTAAAAAATATTATACAATAATAAGGCAACTGTTATGGCAACTGTTCATCTCTTTTATAAAAGAAAAGGCAACTGCTAGATTGCCCTAAATTAGCCAAATTCTCTATAATTGTCGCCTAAAAATCATTTTGCAACTGCTGGTATAATATACTATATTATCATATTACCCTCGCAGTTGCTCCTTTAATTCTGTGATTTTTTCTTCTGTCTTTTTTGATCCTAAGCAAAAGCTCTTTTTTCTGTCAACATATTTTCTGTAATGTTTCTGTTCTTTTTTTGGAGCAGTTATGATCCAATAATCAAAGTGTTTATTCAGCCAGTCAACTTTCTTCTTTATCTGCTTCTCATTGTTTGTTCCTTTCTCAACTTCAACTGCAATTCTTTTTTCTCCAAAGATAAAAGCAACATCTGCTCTCATGTCTTTGATTGCATATTCAATGATAGAATGCACTTCATCAATCCTTGCAATAAGATGCTTCATGCAAAAATGATAATTTGATTCTGTCTTTGAATTATTCTTTATCACAAGATTGTTTCCTAGCTTTCCATCAAGGTGAGAGAAAGAATAATTCCTATAGCCATAATTCTTGATGAATCTTTCTTTTTCTTCAGTTGATAATTCATTAGCTAAGAAAAAACTGTTCTTTACAAGCCCTTCATCTTCATGTTTAATCTCAATCTTTGGCTCTAGTTCTCCTTTCTCAAACTGATCAAATGCTTCATCATAGAATGATTTTGTCTCTTCAGAAAACTCATGATAATCTGCTGGCAGTGCTTTATGTTCCAGAATATAATTTGTTGCTTCTTCTTTAAGTTCTTCTATTCTTTCTAGTTCTCTTTCTTCCTTGTATTCTCTATCTTTGTGATTGTCAAATTTCTTCTGAGCTTCCTTAATCATATCTTTGTCAAAATAGATAGCCCATTTTGGGATAGAATCTGCTGAATCTTTTCCCTTGAAGAATTCAAACAATTTTATTATATTCTTGTTTCTTTTTTGTTCTTCAATTTCTCCTTCTCTTTCTATCCTTCTTCTTTCTTTTTCTTTTTGAGTTATTGCCACTGCTTGTTTTTTCAATCCCTCTTTAGCTTGAAATATTGACGCATTTGATCTTCTTGCAAAGAATTTGTGGCTTTCAATTAGTTCATCTAGATTGCTTTCTGAAGTTGCAATTTGATTTAAGGTTCTATAATTCTTATTAGCAATCTCTAAAATCTTTTCCTTGAATGAATTGTATTCTTGTATTATTGCCTGAATGATAAATGTGACTAATATTGGAAAACAGACAATGGCTAGTACTATGCCAAGAAGTGATGAATAGTTGTTGATGTTGTCTGCCACTGTATTCAATAAAGCAATATAATCCAAGTTCACATAATCTATTTCAAAATAAGATACTGAGAGCGAAGTGACTCCTACGAATAATAGCGGAATCGTGATGAATTTGCTTATACTAAATTTCTTTTCTATAATCGGAGTTTTCTGGAAAAGATAGATAATTAAAAAGATAAAGATTGAGAATCCGGTTATTAATAAGGTATATCTTATCCCTTCATTCAACACTAACTGCCAGCCAGTTCTCTGAATCCATATATAAACAACAAAAATAGCTATTCCGAAGATTATGGCAAGTGTCTTATAAGTTCCAAAATAGTCTTCTTTTTCCATCTTAAAAGTAATTTGATAATTGCTTATTGCTGGTGTCTGGCTCATTCCAAATTCTTTGAAAATCGTCAATTACACGCTTTCCAGAGTAATTGAGGTATATGTCTGTAGTTGTTATGGAACTATGGCCTAGTATCGCCTGTAAAGCCCTTAGGTTGCCCCCTCTGTGTAAGTATGTTACTGCAAATGTATGCCTTAGAACATGGGGGCTTACTGTTTTTCTTATTCTTGCCCTATCTGCCACAATCTTGACATATTTCTGAATTGTCCTCATTGCTAATGGGAATTTACTATTTTTATGAGAGAAACAATCTAATAAAAGCAGCCTTACTCTTTTACTCATTGGAATTACTCTTCTTTTGTTGCCTTTCCCTATTAAACGAATACAGCTTCTTTGCCAAGAAATATTTTCTTCTCTTAAATTTGCAAGTTCTGAAACCCTCATGCCAGTATCAAGCAGACAGTTTATGACTAATTCTTCTTCAAAGAAAGTACAAGCTTTTCTTAAATCCAAAACTTCATCTTCTTCAAGAGGTTCACGTTTGTATTCTAATACCATTTTACCACCATATGTTTTAAGCTCCGATGATTTATAAAGGACATTCGGAGTATGTAATACAATATGTAATATGTTTAGAATCCTATAATAGAGAATTTCGGAGGAGGGGCACCGATGAGGGGGCTTAGTCCTTCGCACATATAGCCTTTTTCTTTGAAAAAGAAAAAATAATCTAAATATAAAGATTTCAAAAACTTATTTATAACTACCTAAGTTTCTTTGAAATTTAGATGGATTTTCAAGGTATTTCAATATTGCTTCTATTATAGTTGTTGTATGGTCTACTGATAAAGTCCTTCTAAATATAGTAATTAATCCATCAATCCTTAAGCAAAATTTTACCTTGCCAATTGGGTCTGGAAAAACTTTAACACATGTTTTTGAGGTTATATCTCCCTGACACGCTTTTTCATAGTAGTCCTTACCTCGAATATCAGACCTATCTGAGCCAGATATCTTGTCAATGTCCATTGCATTTCTTGATGACACTCCCCTTAACTCAAGATCCATATCCTCATCAAGTTTACTAAGCAGAATTTCATTTGTTTTCATTTCTTCTGGAGAACAATCCAACTTATCATTAAATAATATCTTCTCGACGTGTTTTTTTAGCATTAATGAAACAGTGCGATTTGTAGACTTAGAGAAAGCGATAATATTATTCTCAATAAACATAATAATTGGATAATATTCAATATAAGAAAATTCTTTTAACCCTTCTGTTGTTGAGAACTCCTTGTTCTCCATTTTAGAAATAATAAAAGAAATGATGTTCTTTTCGGTGTTTTTAACAATACTATCTTGATGTACTGCCCATTCTCTATCAGACAGATCACCATAATATCTTCGAATAGACTCTTCGTATTTATTTAAGTCCTCTGATTTGAGGTCTTTCTCGCTATATTTGTAAAATCTTAAGCTTGCCATTTAAGTCACTCGGTTCTCCCACAAGTACTGATCAATTAATGGAATAAATCTGTCTTTAATTGAAAAGATTACTGTCTTCTTGAGATAATATTCATCTAATATTGATTTATTTCTCATCTTCTGTAAATGATAAAAAACAGATGTCCTATCAAGATCAACCTCATCAGACAATTCATCAATAGTTACGCCTTTAGTATTTGATTTTAGCACTAATATCTTAAGAATATTTTTTGTGACAGGTGTGCATTTATCCAAGAACTCATTAACATCTTCATATCCATCTTCAGAATATACCGTCTTTACATCATCAACTTCAATCTTTTGTTTGTCAAAATTATAAGCCCTCTTAATTAGTAAATAAGATAAGTTCAAAATCATTGAAGGAATCCCTTTTGATAATTCTGAAATAAGCATGAGGGTATCTTCATTGAAAGGATTAATATCTTTCTTTTTCTTCTTCTTAAATGATGAATATCGGTTCTTTATAAAATTCAGGCTTGATTCCTTATTGAAGGGATTGATTAGTATTGGGTCGCCCATATTGAATTCATGGTATTCAATTTTGAATTTATTCCAATGTAATGGTCTCCATCCCATTATTAAGATGATGGGATAAACACTTAAATCTTTTATATTATCAAACATACGACGCATATCCTTGTCACAATCATCAATTATCAGAATCTTAGTCTTTTCTAATTCAGTTAGAAGCTTCTCAAAATAAAATTCATTCTCTTCGTCATCGTCAAAAGACTCAGAAAACTTTTCAGCATTAACATATTTAATCTCTGCTTTTGGATTCAATTTTTTATAGGATTCTTGAATCATACGAAGCATAGCAGTTTTACCAGAACCTTTTGATCCAACAATATTGACGAAACTAAACCCTTTTGTTCTTTCCTGTATTCCAATGAACTGGGCAATCTTTTCAATTTCTTTATTTCGGTTAAAAAAATATTCAGGATTATCATTCGAGACTACAAACTTATCTAATAGAATAGAATTCAGACCATGGGTCTCAAGCCAAGAATCAAAATTAATCTTGTTATTGCTTAACCCCTCCTCGTATGCTTTTTTAAAAAGAGATATTGAATTATCCATTTAAATAATTGTAAATTCTCCAAGTTTAAATACTTTTCCTTTCTTCAACATTTTCAACACATACAATCTTTTTGGGTCTGTGATGTCAGAAAATCATTAAAATTCGAATACAATAATATACTGATATACAAAATACCATCCCAATAGTTCAACACATTCCAATCAAAACAGTAAAATTTAAATACTACGCTTGGCTCCTCAAAATAAGCAGTGTTTCACTGACTAAATATAAGGAGGAATATACAATGGCAACATTGAATATGAATGGCCCATACGAGCTAAGTACTCTGCAGATAGACAAGCTCATTACAAAGAAATCTGCAGGCAACTATGCCTTAGGGTATAGCCAAGATGGATCTTTCTATGTTCTTTATGTAGGAAGATCAGACTCAGACCTGAGAGCAAGATTGCACTCATGGATTGGGGAGAATGCAAAATACAAGAGGTTCATGTATAGCTATGCCGAATCTCCAAAATCTGCATTTGAGAAAGAGTGCCACAACTATCATGACTTTGGTGGCAAAGCAAAGCTAGACAATGAGGTACATCCAGACCGACCTGAAAACTCAGGCTGGAAGTGTCCAAGATGTAAAATATTTGATTGGGGTGAATAAGATGGTATTGAAAAAAATAAAAAAATGGTTCGATGGTGATTCAGGTGTTTTTAATGACGGCACAAAGTTCAGACTAGCGGGTGTCAGAGCACCAGAGAGTCACCAGTTCGGTGGAGAAAGAGCAACCAGACGTGCGGCTGGAATGACAGGAAGGCATAATAGTAAAGTAAACTGGAGACCTGTAGGAAATAGTTACGGCCGGCAGGTGGGCTTCATGTCAAACAGCGATGGATCTGTCAACAACAGACTCAGAAATATAGGCTGTAAGAACAAAGGGAGGTAAATACGATGAAAAGAACAATAATATTTGTATTTTTGGCATTATTGCTAATATTTGGATTGACAGCCTGTCAGGAAAAAAAGCCTACTGCATCAATATCAACAGCGCTTTTTAGAGACTCAGAAATAAAGTCAGGCGACACTACAGACTTAATTCTCGATGCAAGAAATACGGGGGAGATTCCAGTATATGTTAAATTCAATCTTGCGACAGAGAGCCCTGACAAAGTACAACTAGCAGTTCAATCATCCCTAGAGTTCACTCTACAGCCCGGAGAAACAACCGGTAACAAGATTGTGAAGGTTACAGGAGTAACTGATACTATAAGCACAAGCTATCTCGTCACAGTTTCTTTAGCTGACGCAGAAGGCAAGCTATTTGACAACAAGAACCTTATCTTAAAGGTAAACAAATGATAAAAATGGGAGCAAAAGAGATTGCAGTTTTGGTTGTGTTTTGCATTTTTGTCCTACCACTATTGATTGAGATAATAGTATGGTCTGCTGGAATGAACAGCCACACACCTGAACAAAACACTGAGAAAGCAACAAATTTGATTACTAAAGCGGCTGTTCCTTGGTGGATCAATCCACTTGAAGGATTATCCAAACTAGGAACTTTCGGAGCATTCCTCATCTTAGGATTTATTGTATTCCTAATGTGGATTGGAGAAATAGGGAACAAATAGATAAGCTGCTAAAAGAATGTACCCAGTGATAATTTGTTCTAGATGTATCGCTCTTCGCTCATTAGAAAGAACACTCAGACCCCCCGTGCTACGCACATATAGACTCGCTTCGCTCGTTCGCCTTGCAGGCTCACCGTGTAACACTACTAATACTAGATTTCTCGTCAATTATTATCGGCTCACATAATCCACAATATAAAGACAGCTTTTATATATCATGAGAGGCACTTTTCAATTGTTATACATAAAAACAGGCTCAATGATTCCAGATAACCAATGTGAGCCGATAACCCAAACGCACTGGGTCGTCTTTCATGTGTTGCATGAAAGACGCATTAGAGCCTAAAACCGCAGAATTCTGTGTTTGTAGGCAGTTATTACTTGTAAGTAACAACTAAATACAAACATTTATAAACTTGCTAGACTTATATTTTATTATGGCTAAAGATATAGAAGAAATATTAACAAAATCTGGGCTGGAAGCAAGAGCTTGTCATATGGTAGCTCTGGATGGTACTAATTGGGCTCAGGTAAGAGCAATCAAAGGAGATGCCGAAGAAGAACATTTGTTAGAAGAAAAAATACAATTGGAACAAGATAGAATATCTTCAAGAAAGGGGGTTCTAGTTTTTGAAGATAATTCCCTTCCAGGCTATGGTGTTAATTATGCTAATATGAGTTGTTTTAGGGGTAAAGGTGCAAATAAATTTCATATGAATTATAATCTTTTGAGGCAAATATATTATGGTCTTCATCATGTAGAAATTCCTGAACAAGGTAAGGGGGTTCCTCCTGAAATTTTATCTGCTATGAACACCTTTGAAATTCTTTCACTCTATAGAGCTTTTGCTAAATTGATAGAAAATGGATATGTTGAAATAGGAAAACAAAAAATTTCAAGAGATCAGCTAAAAAATATGCCAGCAGAACTCGCTATTTCAAAAATGATAAGCTATGGTTGTAGGCATGATGCATTATATACTATGAGAAATAGGGGATTTACAGGATTTCCGACAGAACGGGGCGATCTTATAAAAAGAATTGTGCCATTTACCCAACAAACAAAAGATAGATTTATGACATTACTTGATAATAAAATGAGAACAACTGAAGTAACAAAAAAAGATGCTTGGTATGATTTTCATGACCCATGCTATGATGCAATGGATGCAAGAAAAGTTCCTTTGTATATAAAAGGCTATACTGGTACTAATATATATTGTCGTGCAATAGATAGTTTTATGAAAAATCTACATGAAAGGCATACACAACAAAAAACATAAATATTACTGCTCAACCATTTTTCTTATGTACATTTTACAACGTATTTATAGGGAACTTTTTAAGACCTACAGCCCCCAAGGCTGGTGGCCTTTATTGGAATTAAATAACAAAAAAAACATAAACATAACTAAAAGCGGCTCTCTAAAAGGATATCATCCAGGAGATTACTCTTATCCAAAAACAGAAAACCAGGTTTTTGAAATTTGTATTGGATCAATCCTGACACAAAATACTTCTTGGTTATCTGTAGAAAAAGCATTATTCAATCTTAAGAAAGCCAATGCCTTAAATCTTAAGGGGATTAAGCACCTAAGCGACGGCAAATTAAAAGAATGTATTAAGATTGCAGGCTACTTTAACCAGAAAGCAAAGTACATTAGAGAATTCATAAGATTCTTCGAGAAATTAGATAGAAGAATCCCAGAAAGAGATGAACTTTTAGCAGTTAAAGGAATTGGCAATGAAACAGCTGACTCAATCTTACTATATGCATATAAGCAGCCAGAGTTTGTCATAGATGCTTATACAAGGAGAATCTTCGCAAACCTGGAATTAATAGAAGAGAATTCAGCCTATCATGAAATAAAGGAATTATTCGAATCCAATCTTAAAAAAGATTTCATAACATATCAGGAATACCATGCATTGATAGTAGAACATGCCAAAAGATATTATAACAAAAAGCCATATGAGGATCCCCTCAAGAAATCATTAGTTTTAAATAGTAATGATAAGCAGGATAATTGAGGTGATAACTTGGACATAATGCTTTTGCTTGTGCTTCTTTTTGCAATTATGATTATATTTATCATAATCTCATTAATGAAAAAACTATTGAAAATTGCATTTATCTTAGCTGTAATCTTTGTTATCTTATTTCTTGTTACAGGCGGCACAATAATGGGTGATTTCTCAAGGATAAAGCAAAGCATCCCTACAGCATCTAAGATAGTTCTATTGGAAAATGATGGAAATATAATTACCGGTTTCATAGATGATGATGGCATTGTGTTAATAACCAATGATGAGGTTAATCTGTTGTCTATTCTTTATGGCGATAAGGATCTAGAGCAGATAAAAGGAGAATATTCTAAGTTATATATTATAAAAAGCAGTAAATTGGGCGATATTGAAATAAATAACAAACAAGTAACCCTCAGCCAGCTTAATGATTTCTTTCTCAATGGCCTGGAAATCAGTTCAATCACATTTGAAGACATTGCTCTGGGCATTGATTTAAAGAATGATCAATATAGGTATATGGAATCAGCTGCATTTGCTTATATATACGAAAATGATCTCAGGATGACTAAATCACCCCTATCTTTTTTCAAAGGATATAAAGAAGGGAAAATAATTGTTCACCCTGAAACAATATTCTTTAAATTCACAAAAGTTATTCCCTTAAGCTGGATAGATGAAAAGCTTAATAAACTTAAAGTATAATAATAAAGTAAAGCAATAAAAGAGGCGATAGACTAGATGGGTTTTTTGAATAAATTGGCTTTCTGGAAAAAAGAGGATGATCTCGGCATAGATAAGGGCTTCAATTCAGATATGAAAGGTATGGATTTTGGAGCACCAAATGATTTTGGCTCTTCAAATGATCTTAGCTTATCTTCTTCAAAAGGAATGCCGGATGTATCTAATTTTCGTGGTGTTGGAGATGTTCAGGAACAGCAGCAGATGAATCAAACATTGGCTCAGCCATTTTCTTCTAGTCCTTCTCCTGCATTTAATTCACCTCAGAATTTTCAGCAGCCAAAATCCACTAATGATTTAGAATTAATCTCTGCAAAGCTGGATGCGATAAAAGCAACAATGGATGCTATAAATCAGAGAATAGCTAACCTGGAAAGAGCTGCTTATCCTGAAGAAAATCAAAACAGGAATAGATGGTAATTTCTCATCAAAACATTTATTAAATCCTGATTAAGCTCTACTCCTATGAAGAAAATCCATAATATGAATGCTGTCTGGATAGCATTAGTAATCATAACACTAGACAGGGCAACAAAATATATAATAGAATCTTTGATGGAAATAAATCAGTCAATACCCCTGATAGATAATTTTTTACATCTCACACTGATTCATAATAAAGGAGCAGGATTTGGTATTTTGCAGGGCCAAAGGCTCTTCTTCATAATCTTCTCTTTGATTGTTCTTGCAGTAGTAATCCACAAGTGGAAAGAAATTCCTCAGAATATAAACATAACATTTCCTTTAGGTATGATTCTGGGCGGCCTCATAGGAAATCTCATAGGCAGGATTTTCTTGAAGTATGTAATTGACTTTATAGATTTCCGAATATGGCCTATATTCAATATAGCAGATTCTGCAATAACAATAGGAGTTATCTGGCTTGTTATTTATCTGTGGAAGAAATAAACAATTTCTTAATTCTTATACAATTCAGATATATCATGTTTTCTACCTAGACAATCTAGATAAAACCCCACATCTAAAATTTCACATAATGGCTTAATGATAGGGTCACCCTTTAATCGCTCGTTTATCTATAAATCTAACCTAGATATAATAATGCTGGTATCATTTGGACCTATATAATAATTTTCACTCTGCAGCCTGAATCTTGAATCTCTTTTTAGCATATCCTTTGCTATCTCTATTCCTCTTTGGCTAAAAAAATGATCTTCAGAAACAAGAGCCCCTATATCAGAACCTTTCTTTCTTAAATGAAATGCCATACATATAGAATTCTTCAAAGATTTTTAAACCTTTTCCAATCATGTACAGATCAAATCCAGCTTATCTTCCTCAATAGCTTTCTTTATCTCTTTTGCAATCCTTTCACCATAACTTATAGAATCACCATACAGATAACCTGAATATGGTGTAAACATGGTTCCTGGAGAACCAGGAATTCTCATAGAAACATCAAAAATAACGGCCTCTTCTTTTCCTTTCTCAGCAGCAATTGCTCCCTGCAATGCAAAAGGCCCTATTATTCCAGGAGCACATTCTTTCTTGCATGCAGAAACAAACTTCTCACCCAAAGCAAATATCTTTTCTATAATGCTTTCCTTAGTTGTTACTGCAATATGGCCTGTCTCAACAATCTTAGGTTCAAGGTATTTTAGCACTTCCATCTGTTGGTCTGCAGGCAGCCTTATCAATCCATCCAGATTAGTCTGCCTTCTTGTATCCGTTCCCATCAACTCTAGCTCATCATCAAGGACAGAGTAGAAATAATTGAAATTCACTTGAGCACCTACAATAAACTCTTCAATCACTGCTTTAGATAGTGCTTCTTTAGTTATAACCTTCTTAGCGATCATCCCATCAGATTTCTTCTTATAGCTTGCATGATCCGACGCAAAAAAGAATGCCCTTTCATATCCCCTGATAGCTTCATTCACCTTCACAATGACTAATCTGTCAATATCTTTCGGGCTTTTGAATATCTTGGGCAATCTTATTCCTGCTTTTTCAAGCAGATAATACTGGTTCTTTGGAACATCTCTCTCCTCTAATTTAAGCATTGTCCTTGAACCAAATATGGGAACTAAAAAATTCTTCTCTATCTTATTAAAGTCACAATAAACCCAGAAGTACCTGTTATGGATAAAGATAGTATTAAGCTCTCTTAATCTCTCCTGAACTTCTTTCTTGACAATATCCTCAAATTTATCAACTAAGATAACCTCGTCGATTATTCCTTTATCCCCTCTTGTTTTGTAATACTTTGCATAAGTCTTCTCTCTTCCTTTTTGGCACACTGCTAATGTCCTAAAGCCAAGTTTCTTAGCTCCCCTGCATACATCCAGGGCAGAATGTCCTCCAAGCACACCGATAGTTATATCGTTCTTATCATACTTTTCCAAAATCTTCTTTATGTCTCTTTGAATTATCATTTTCCAAATAAACCTGTCAACCAATCCCACATTCTTGCGAATATATTTTTATCCTCAACTATTATAACACCTGCCCCTTCTTCTTCTTCTTCTTCCTCCACTTCTCCATCAACCCAGTCTTCCTCTTCATCCCCTTCTTCTGTATCTTCTTTACTTATTTCTTTTATTTCATCTACCCTATCTTCACTCTCTTTTTCATCTTCTTCAGCAGCAGGCCGGGGAGCGACAATATCTTCAGGAGGCAGCCCGAAATCTTTTCCTTCAGCTGTTTCAAACTCAATAATGGCTTCCTCTCCTATTAGAACATTCTTATCAAAATCAGCAAGATATTCTGCTGCTTTCTTTGTTGCTTTATCATCCTTTCCAGCAACAACAACATACTTATATCCTTCTTCCTCATAATATTTGATATAAGCCTTATCCGCAGGAAAATCCCTATCACATGGCTCTGGATTTCCTAACAGCTCAGCAGTCAGTTTATTTATGCAGGGATTTCCTATCAATATAAGGTTATTTTCAATATCAACATCACTATCAAGCTTGTTTATTCCTTTTTGCGGGCTGCCAATATACGAATTCAGTTTCATCGATATAACGCTCTGGCTCAAAACATCTGTTGCTGTTCCATCTTTTCCAACAACAACATATCCATTTAATTCATCTTCAGAAATGAAATTATCAGGAAAATCCCCCAAGTCAGCAATGACAAAACCAGAGAAAAGGAAAATTAAGATAATAAAAAATAATGCTTTCTTCATATTTTCACCCAAGAACCATATTCAGTTTATCTTCCTTTATAGCGTTTTTAATCTCTCTCGCAATTCTTCTTCCAGTTGACATAGGCTCGTCATATTTTAGCCATGTATATGGAGAGCCATTGACATATGGATTTGTACCTGCAACTATTCTTGCAGATATCTCAAAAGTGATGATCTCAATATCAGGAGTGATGATTGTCTCAAGGCAGAAAGGCCCAAACAGTCCAGGCGGGCATATTTTCTTGCTTTCCTTAACTACATTTTCACCCATCTCAATAATCAGGGGCAATAAAGATTCTCTCACAACTAAGGTCATGTTTCCAACAATCACATAGCTTGGATCTATCTTAGGCAAAGCTATCTGGTCTCTAGCTGATATCCTTCCTAGGCTGTCTACATTGCTTTCATATCTCTTATCAAATCCCAGAATTTCAATCTCTCCGGTCAGAGGAGAATGGAAATAATGGATATAACAATGAACTCCAAGAACATATTCCTGTATTACATAATCCTTCTCTCCTTTGTAATTCTTCATCTTCTCCTGCCAATCTCTCAGATTTTTTGCAACAAAATAACCTGCTCCTCCGCTAGCACCATGAAATTTAGTTATCACAGGCCTGTCTATCTCTTCTGGATTCTTGAATATCTTTGGCATTTTCAGGCCAGCTTTCACTAACCATTTTCTCTCCATTGCCCTGTCAGATTCCCAATCCAGGATTTTCTTATTTCCAAAATATGGCACCTTAAATTTCTCAACTTTCTCAGGCCCCATATAAGCTATAAAAGAAGCATGAGGGATGATTATAGCATTTTCCTTAATCAACTGCTCCTGAATATCATAAAAGCCATCATAATTATCTATTGTAATTATCTTATCAGCAACATTATACATTTTATAGGGCTTTTCCCTTCCTTTAAGGCAGATGCATATAGTTTCAAAACCTTCATCTTTCGCTCCTTTCAATATCTGTAATGCAGAATGAGATCCGATTGTGGCTATTTTATATTTTTGCGCCATATCAAAAGGTTGTACATTAAGTATTTAAATCTAACGGAATTTTAAAATTCAGATTTGTCAAACAAATCAGCAGTCTTCATAGCATCTTCAATGAATGATTTATACTCCATGGGTTTTATCCTTTTGCCTAATCTATAATAGATTATTCTGTTCTTTTCACCTTCAATATTTATTTTTTTCTCCTTCTGTTCAAGGAAATTAAGAACTTCTTTTTTGAAAACACACCTTATGGCTGCTTCATCTTCTCCTTTCAGGATGTATTTTTTTGAGAATACAGGATGATTATCAAAGTTAACTACTCCCATTCTGAAAGCTTAGTTCTTTTTTAAAGTAATTAGCAATTCTATTCATTGCTTCTCTAACAGTTTGAAACAGTATTTCCTTCGTCGGATAAGTGAAGTATCCTTGCTCTGTCTTTGGTGAAGCTTTTACTATTCTTGAGATTTTTCTGGATAAAATCTCTTCCTTTTTTTGTTAGCTCTCTTACTTTTAGCTTTGGTTTCCTGCCAGCATCTGGATTTCTTCTTTTGTTTATTGGTTCTAGCGGCCCAAGATACTTTTTCTTGTGTTTTACTTTCTTACCAGCACGATAGTTGGTAACTTCATATCTATATTTTCTCCCTTTTATTGTGTATATTTCTATATGTGCCATTGTAGATATAGTTAAGGGCTACTTATATTTATATTTATCAGTGATAAAATATATATGTAGCACACAATAAATAAAGAAATAAGATTAAAGAATTAGTCTATTTAACTAAGCTGAAAGGCGTTTGCATTTGAAGCCGTATTGGGGAAAACTCGACGTACGGAATTTTAGAGAGGTTGCTGGAAACATGAAGATTATATCATGTACTTTGTATGGCCTACAAAGCGGAGAAATCCCATACTGCGCCAGCTTCCTACTTGACCCGTGAATAAAACTCGTGGGTATTCTGCCTAAACTTTTTATAATACCGCAACGTATATAAATATCCTATCTTAATGAAAAAATATGCATTTCAGGCAGAAACTGGAAAATAAGGAAAAATGGGTATATATCCTCTACTTAGCAAAGATATGGTCTGAAATAACAATACTGGTCGGTATGCTTATCGTCATATGGATACTAATAAAACAGTTTTTATGAGGTGGTTTATTTGTTAGAAAATGGTAATACAATAGCAGTTATTGTACTTGTAGTAAGTCTTATAGGATTGGGCTTTGCATATTATCTCGCACAAAGGATAAAAAAACAAAGCCAGGGCAATGAAAATATGAAAGAGATTTCTGCTTCTATAAAGGAAGGCGCAAATGCTTTCCTGAAAAGACAATATAGGGTAATAGGGATATATTTCGCAATTGTGCTCATAATACTAAGTATTCTTACTTACTTTGGTTACCTGGTAATATTTGTTCCATTTGCATTCCTTTCTGGCGGCTTCTTCTCAGCATTATGTGGCTTTATCGGCATGAAAGTCGCCACAGACGCTAACTCCAGAACAACAGAAGCTGCAAGAAAATCCCTGAATAATGGGCTAAGGGTAGCTTTCTCAGCAGGTGCTGTCATGGGCTTAATTGTTGTAAGTTTTGCATTACTTGATCTCTCTATCTGGTATCTGATCCTAAATTGGTATTATTCAGCATTAGATATAGCTATAAGGATGCAGAATATCACCTCAGCTATGCTTACCTTTGGAATGGGCGCTTCCTCAGTTGCATTATTTGCCCGTGTAGGTGGTGGAATTTTCACAAAAGCTGCTGATATTGGTGCAGACCACGTCGGAAAAGTAGAAGAAGGCATACCAGAAGACGATCCAAGAAACCCCGCAGTCATTGCAGACAATGTGGGAGATAATGTAGGAGATGTAGCAGGGATGGGTGCTGACCTTTATGAAAGCTATGTTGGCAGCCTGATAGCAACAATGGCCCTTGCTGTAGCTGCAGGCCTTTCATTAAGGGGTGTAGCTGTACCGATGGCAATAGCTGCATTAGGAATATTATGCTCTATCATAGGAATAAGCCTTGTAAAGACAAAAAATAAAGTCTCTCAAAAATCATTGTTATGGGCACTAAGAAAAGGAATCTTTGGTTCTGCATTATTGATTGCCATAGGATCGTTCTTCGTAGTGAATTATATACTTGGTCCAGCCTATATCGGAGTGTATTATTCTATTCTGACAGGGCTATTAGCTGGAATAATAATAGGGCTAAGTACAGAACATTATACATCAAGAGAATATAAGCATACGCTAAAACTTGCAGAATCTGCAAAAACAGGGCCAGCAACAGTGATAATAGAGGGAATTGCACTAGGCATGAAATCAACTGCCATTCCTATACTAACAATCTCAGCTACTGTAATAGCGAGTTTCTTTCTTAGTGGCGGCACCCTATCTGACCTTAATCCAGGATTATATGGCATAGGTATTGCAGCTGTAGGGATGCTCTCAACCCTTGGCATAACATTAGCAACAGACGCCTTTGGTCCTATAGCTGATAACGCAGGTGGAATAGCAGAGATGGCAAAATTACCTTCTAAAGTAAGAAAAAGAACAGACGCCTTAGACGCATTAGGAAATACAACTGCAGCCACAGGAAAAGGATTTGCAATAGGTTCAGCTGGATTGACTGCCATTGCATTGATTGTGGCATATAAAGAGCAGGTAGCGCTGCTTGGAAAAGAACTCACTTTAACATTAGTCAATCCACTGGTAATCGTCGGATTGATGATAGGCGGCATGCTTCCATTCCTATTCTGCTCAATGACAATGAGCGCTGTTGGAAGAGCCGCCCAGCAGATAATTGTTGAAGCAAGGCGGCAGTTTAAACAGATAAAAGGATTGATAGAAGGAAAAGCAAAAGCTGATTACGCTAAATGTGTTGACATCTCGACAAGATCCGCCCAAAAAGAGATGATTGCTCCTGCATTATTAGCAATAATATCTCCTATTGCTATAGGCTTATTATTGGGTGCAGAAGCAGTAGGTGGATTGCTTATAGGCACATTAGTTTCCGGCTTTGTACTGGCAATCTTCATGGCAAATTCTGGCGGTGCTTGGGACAATGCTAAAAAACATATAGAAGAAGGCAATCACGGCGGAAAAGGAACACCAGCCCACCATGCAGCAGTCATAGGCGACACAGTAGGAGATCCTTTCAAAGACACATCAGGGCCATCTCTTAACATCCTGATTAAATTGATGTCAATGGTAAGCTTGGTATTTGCAAGCTTTATTGTTGCAAATGCATTACTTTGATTTTTTATACTGTTTAGTTAGTTAAAGCCCAAGAATCTATATTTTTAGGCTGTAATGCGTCGTTCATAGATTATATTCAATATTTTCGTCGCTAAATTAGAAGTAGGCTTAAAACTATGAACTGTTAGGTTGGTGCACTTATTGTTGAACCAAATATTTCGAGATAAAATTAACAACTGCATTTTGTTGTCTTCCCTTCCAATGCACTGCTTCAAAAGTAAAACGATCTACTCTTCCATTAGGTGAAGACTTATCAGCAAGATACCATAAATCTCCCCATTTTTCTGCCATTTGTGATGTTGCTTGAGCCTCATAAGAAAATAATTTAGGATTGACCCTGCCTAATTTAGATACTAAATCATTTAATTGTGGATTAACATTTCTTCTCAATAAATTGATCAATTGATGCCTGTCTAATTGTTCTAAAGCATCATCTAAATCTTTAACTAATGTTTTACTTTCTGCCGATAATTCTTCAACTTCACCATCACGAATATTTAAAGCAATCTCTTCCTGAACTGCAAGGGGATTATGATCAGATGAACCATATATTTGAGGCTCTTTTGTTTTTGCCAAATCCAAACACTGGTTCATTCTATCAGTACTTGTAATCTCTGCATCAGGTAAAATGTATAATCCAATTCCATCTAATTGAGAATAAGCATGAAAACTGTGTAAATCAATATAAAATGCCGCTTCAGAAGCATCGACTAATTGCTGAGAAACTGAAGTCCATTGATTTATATTTTCAAAACGGCCATCAATTGATGGAGGGAATTCACAACCTTCATGACTCAATTTAAAATAAGCAAGACTAATAAGATCATCATGTGAAAGTGTTTGCAAATAATCAGTAGATGATTCACCAACTTTATCAATTTTTGCTACTGCAATCCCATCATACAACCATAATCTGCCTTGTCGTGCATTATCAGAGCCTCTAAAAAAATAGTCTGGCTCTTTTTTCCCATATTCTTCAATTAGCTTATCAGCTACAGAATGTGAAAATTCATTCTCTCTATGATGAGTACCAGCAACAATTAATGCTCTTTTATTGTCCATAATAACATTTTAATGGGGAGATTTATAAATGTTTCGTTTTGTATTTACTAATTAGTAGTAAATATTGTCTGTAGTAAGCGCGACTTGTTTTTGCT